>NZ_CAKKMM010000029.1:0-23056 GCF_918698205.1 Microbacterium sp. Bi128
CCCGTGCGCGCGGTCGTCGAAGACCTCGGGGATCGTCGCGCCGTGCGGTGGTTCGACGAGGACGGGGGAGTCAACGAGGCTGCGCTCTCGCCCCACGACGACGAGCGCGTCGGGGCCGCCGACATGACCGACGTCTTCTATCGGCGGGGCTCGCTGCACCGCATGCGCCTCACCCGATCGTCGCCTCTCGTGCGCTTCGTCGCTCTGCTGGCGACCGGCGTGCTCGGTCTCGGGGTCGTGGCGTTCGCCGTGTCGATCGTGCTCCTGTTCGCGCGAGGCTGAGGTAGCGCGATCGGCATATTGCTAGATAATCTAGCGATATGCCCGATGAACCCGTGTCCCGCTCCACGATGCACTCCCGACGCGGCGCGACGCGCCCCTCGCCTCCGGTGTCGCGGTGGCTCCGCATCGGCATCCCGAGCCTGCTCGTGCTGATCTGGGTCGTGGGCGGGTCGATCGGCGGACCGTACTTCGGCAAGGTCGACCAGGTCGCCACCAACGACCAGTCGTCGTTCCTCCCGCAGTCGGCGGATGCCACCCGGGTGAGCGAGCGGCTCCCCGACTTCGTCGGCGCCGACGCGATCCCCGCGATCGTGGTGGCCCAGACGGCGGACGGATCTGCGCTCTCCGAGACGCAGCTCACCGGCCTGCAGGCGCTCACCGCCGACATCGCCGCGCTCGACGGCATCCGCGGCGAGACGAGCCCGCCCGTGGTCTCGGACGACGGTCAGGCGGTGCAGATCTTCGTACCGATCGACGCGTCCGGCGAGGTGCGCGAAGTCGTCGAGAAGGTGCGCGAGCTCGTCTCCGCCGATGCCCCCGCCGGTGTCGACGCCTGGGTCACGGGACCGGCAGGCTTCACCGCCGACCTGGTCAAGGGCTTCCTCGGCATCGACGGGCTTCTGCTCATCGTCGCGCTGGCGGCGGTGTTCGTCATCCTCATCGTCGTCTACCGCTCGCCCCTGCTGCCGATCCTCGTTCTGCTGACCTCGGTGTTCGCGCTGTGCGTCGCGCTGCTGACGGTGTGGTGGCTGGCCTACGCCCAGATCGTGGTGCTCAACGGACAGGTGCAGGGCATCTTGTTCATCCTGGTCATCGGCGCCGCGACCGACTACGCCCTTCTCTACACCGCGCGTTTCCGCGAGGCGATCGGCGAGGGCCGTCGACGGTGGGATGCCACGGTCACGGCGTGGCGCGGAGCGGTGGAGCCGATCCTCGCGTCGGGCGGCACCGTGATCGCCGGGCTGCTCTGCCTGTTGCTGTCCGACCTGGCGAACAACCGCGCGCTGGGACCCATCGCCTCCATCGGCATCGCGTTCGCGGTGCTGTCGGCCCTGACCTTCTTGCCCGCGCTGCTCGCCCTGGTCGGACGCGCGGCGTTCTGGCCGTTCTTCCCGAAGCCCGGAGCGGGTGCCGTGCCCGACGACCTCACGCAGCCGGTGAAGGGCCTGTGGCCGCGGCAGGCGCGACTCGTCGCCCGGCGCGCACGGCCGGTCTGGATCGTGTGCACCGTCGTGCTGCTCGCCGCGTGCGCGGGCCTCACGCAGCTCCGCGCCGACGGCGTCCCCTCCAGCGATCTCGTGCTCGGGGCCTCCGAGGCCCGCGACGGCCAGCAGGTACTCGCCGAGCACTTCCCCGGCGGTTCGGGGAGCCCGGTGTACGTGCTGGTCGATGAGTCGTCCGCGGCCGATGCCGTGGCGGTGCTCGACGCGGCATCCGGTATCGAGTCGGTCGCCGTGCTGGCCTCGGACGCCCCCGGCGGCCAAGCCCCCGTCACCGCCGCCGACGGATCGCTGCAGACGACCGCGTTCGGCCCGCCCGGAACGCCGGCCCCCGCACCGACCGTGTCCGACGGTCAGGTCATGCTCGCGGCCACACTCTCCGCGACCGCTGATTCCGCGGCGGCCGACGACGCCGTGCGGCAGCTCCGCGTCGACCTCGCCGACCGGGTCGGTGCGGGGACGGCCCTGGTGGGCGGGGTCACGGCCACCGACATCGATTCGATCGACACCTCGATCCGCGACCGGACGCTCATCATCCCGATCGTGCTCGTCGTGATCCTGCTGATCCTGATGGCGCTCCTGCGATCGGTCGTCGCGCCGCTCTTGCTCATCGGTACGGTGATCGTCTCGTTCGGCGCCGCGCTGGGCGTGAGCGCGCTCGTGTTCGACGGCGTCTTCGATTTCCCCGGCGCCGATCCGTCCGTGCCGCTCTACGGGTTCGTCTTCCTCGTCGCGCTCGGGGTCGACTACAACATCTTCCTCATGTCGCGCGTGCGCGAAGAGTCGCTCGCCCACGGCACGAGGTCGGGCATCCTGCGCGGACTCGTCGCGACCGGCGGCGTGATCACGTCGGCGGGGTTGGTGCTGGCGGCCACCTTCGCCGCACTCGGCGTCATCCCGATCCTCTTCCTCGCCCAGATCGCGTTCATCGTCGCCTTCGGCGTGCTGCTGGACACCTTCGTGGTCCGCTCGCTCCTCGTGCCCGCGCTGGCGTATGACATCGGGCCGGCGATCTGGTGGCCGTCGAAGCTGTGGAGAAGGGATGCCGCCCGGCCCGCGGCCGCGCGTAGGCTCGACTCATGAGCCGGGCACTGTTCATCGTCGACGTTCAGAACGACTTCACCGAGCGCGGGGCGCTCGGTGTGGTCGGCGGCGACGAGGTCGCCGAGCGCATCTCGCGCTACCTCGATGCGCACGCCGACGACTACGCCGTGGTGGTCGCCTCGCGCGACTGGCACCACGGCGACGACGACAACGGCGGGCATTTCTCGACCGCCCCGGACTTCGTCGATACGTGGCCCGTCCACTGCGTGGGCGGCACGTACGGTGCCGACTACGACGAGGTCTTCGACACCCGGCGCGTCACGCATCACCTCAAGAAGGGGCAGGGAAAGCCCGCGTATTCGCTGTTCGAGGGTGTGACCGACGACGGCCTCACGGCCGACGACATCCTCGACGAACATGGCATCCGTGACATCGACGTGGTCGGCATCGCCACCGACTATTGCGTCCGGGCGTCGGCGCTCGACGCGCTCGGGTCTGGCCGCACGGTGCGCGTGCTCACCGACCTGGTCGCCGGGGTCCACCCGGACTCCAGCGCCGCGGCGCTCGTCGAGATCGAAGCGGCCGGAGCACGTCTCACTCGCTCCAACTGACCTCGCCGTCGGCACGGGGGATCGTCAGCGTCACGGTCGTGCCGACGCCGAGTTCGCTGGAGATCCGCACGGTACCGCCGTGGTCCTGCACGATCTGGCGGACACTGGCCAGGCCGATGCCGCTGCCGCCGTCCCTCGGGTCGGCGAGACGACCGCGCTTGCCCTCGTCGAGCACCGCCCCCAGGTCGTCTGGATGGATGCCGCGCCCCCGGTCGCTCACCGACACGGTCGCGCCCTCGTCGGTCTCATAGACCTGGATGCGGATGACATCGTCGGAGTACTTCGCCGCATTCTCGAGCACGTTCGCCACTGCACGACGGAGTCCGAGCACGTCGCCCACCACGGGTACGGCGTCCATCTGTCCGTAGACGGCGCGATCCGGGGCATCGCCCGGGAGGACGAGCGCGACCGCACCGCGGACGACGAGGTCGAGCGTCACGCCTCGGCGGCCGCGCTCGACCGGGGAGTTCGACTCGGTCAGGAGCGCTTGCGCCATGGCGACCAGGTGATCGCCGGCCTCTTCGGCCAGCCGGATGAGGCGGTGATCGGCGGGGAGCTCGTCGGCGAGCAGATCGATGTACCCGCGCAGCGCGGTCACCGGCGAGAGGAGGTCGTGCGCGAACGTGCGCTGCAGTGCGGCCTGCTCGTCGGCGGCCTGCTTCTCACTCGTGAGGTCGCGCACGATCTTGACGAAACCGAGCACTTGGCCGGAGTCGCTGCGGATGGCCGAGATCGTTACGCGGGCCCAGAACTCGCTGCCGTCCTTGCGGACGCGCCAGCCCGTGTCCTCGACGTGCCCGTCGCGTTGGGCGGCGGCGAGCAGTTGATCAGGTAGTCCGCGGTGCTGGTCCTCCGCGCGATAGAACCGGGAGAAGTGCTGGCCCACGATCTCGTCCGCGGTGTAGCCCTTGATGAGCTCGGCACCGAGGTTCCACCCGCGCACGACGCCGCCCCCGTCGAGCTTCACGATCGCGAACTGATCGACCTGCCCATCCCAATCCGGCGGCAGGACGCGGCGCATGCTCGCGATCGGTCGTGCGTGGTCGGCAAGGGGCTCATCGGCTGTCGGCGACGACGTGTCGTCCCGGAGGACGCTCATGCGGGCGTGCCGGTGCGCATCGGGATGCTTGCTGAAGGCATGAGTTGATCATGCCCCCTCCCGGTGGCCGGAAACAGCGCTTGACAGGGGGCGTTCACCGCGCACACGCTCGCCCCTCAGCGGACGGTCACGAGAGTGCGCTGCCAGCCGCTGCTGCCGTTCGGGGCGATCGCCGCCTGCTCCTGGATCTGGACGTTGCCCTGCTTGTCGACAGCACGGACCGTGATGTAGTGCGAGCCCGGCTGCGCGTCCCACTCCACCATCCACTGCACCCACGACTGGTCGTTGATCGGCGTCGACAGCGTCGCCGACTGCCAGTCACCGTCGTCGATGCTCACTTCGACGCGCTCGATGCCCACGGGCTGTGCCCACGCCATTCCCGCGATCGGGACGCGGCCCGCCGAGACGGGCGTACCGAGCTTGGGAGTGTCCACGCGTGAGGACATCTTGATCGGCGCCTCGGCCGAGTACCCGCGGGGCGTCCAGTACGCCTCGTCCTTGTCGAAGCGCGTGACGGTCAGCTTCGTGACCCACTTCGTCGCCGAGACGTAGCCGTACAGCCCCGGGACGACCATGCGCACCGGGAAGCCGTGCTCGAACGGCAGCGGTTCCCCGTTCATGGCCACCGCGAAGATGGCATCCAGTCCGTCGTCGGTGAGCGACGAGAGGGGAGTGGATGCCGTGTACCCGTCGACGCTCTCGGACAGCACCATGTCGGCATCGGCCTGCGGAGCGGCCAAGCGCAGCACGTCGCGGATGGGGATGCCGGTCCAGATCGCGTTGCCGACGAGACCGCCGCCCACCTCGTTCGAGACGCAGGTGAGGGTGACGCCGTACTCGTCGAGACCCATGTTGACGAGGTCGTCGAACGACAGCTCGATCGGCTGGTCGACCATGCCGTCGATGCTCAGCCGCCACGTCGACGGGTCGACGTTCGGCACGGTGAGGGCGGTGTCGACGCGGTAGAAGTCGGCGTTGGGCGTGATGATCGGCGCGAGGCCGGGCACCTCGAGCGAGGCACCGTCGGGAACGGTGACGGTGGTCCGCGCCGTGGGGAGGCGCAGCGCGTCTCGAGCAGCGGCGACCGAGGCGGTCGCGGCGTTGACGACGCGTGCGCCGACACCGACGACGACCGCGGTGGCGGCGGCGATGCCGGACACGAGGAAGAACCCACGCCGGCTCACGCCCGCCGCGGTGGCCTCGTCGGCGGCAGCCGCGGCCACCCAACGGCGCAGACGGCGGGCCAGGATCAGGAGCAGGACGACGCCCGCGACGGTGCCGAGCACCGGCGGGAGCCAGGCGAGCGCGCCGGCGCCGGCGCGTGTCACGATCGCGGCGGTGGCCAGGACCCCGCCGATGCCGAGCATGACCGCACCGACGAAGCGGAAACGGTACTCCAGCACGCCGGCGATCGCGGCCGCGACCGCGGCTCCGAGGCCGACGCCGGCGAGGAGGGCGATCTTGTCGGATTCGCCGAAGACGGTGATCGCGAGTTCCTTGAGCGGTCGCGGCACGATGTCGACGATGACGGATCCGACCGCGAGCACCGGACTCGCCGACCGTGCGACGAGGACCGCGAACAGCTCGGCGACCGCCAGCAGAGCCGCGGCCGACACCAGGCCGGCCAGGGATGCCCAGAGCCAGCCGTGCGGGCGACGCACGGTGGAGGACTCGTCGGTGCGGGTCTCGGTCTCGGTGGTCATGGCATCCCTCTCGTCGTCGACGACGCACGCGGTACGCCGTCGGAGGATATTCGGAGCGAGTGGGCGAACGGATCCCGTCGCGCGTCAGTCGGTGCCGGGCGAGAGTGGTTCGTCATCCTCACCGATCGACGCGGCGAGCTCCCGCAGCGCACGTCGCATGCTGGCGGTACTGCCGAATCCGGAGTTGCGTGCGACGCGGGAAGCACTGTGTCCCGCGGTGGAACCGGCGGTCAGCAACGCGTGCGCGGTGCGGCCCCGCGCCGCCCGCAGTTCGCGAGCCACTGAGGTTCCCTGTGCGGCGAACGCCCGTTGCAGGGTTCTCAGCGGCACGCCGAGGGCATCGGCGATCGTCGTGGGGTTGGTCGCGGGGGAGGTGTGAGCGGCGGCGATCAGCGTGCGCGCGCGACCGGCCACCGACACCCCCGCGCCTTCCGACGTCTGCGTGTCGTGCGGCAACTGGATCAATCCCCGCGACATGAGGTGGAGGAAGTCGATGACTCTCGCATCCAGAGCGCCGCTGCCGGCATCGACGAGGTCGAACGCCTGGATGAGAGCGCTGTTGAGCGGCGCGGCGAGCATTCGGTTCACCGGAATCCGGGTGAGGACCGGGCCGACATCGGGGATGAGGCCCATGCCGCGGATGACCGTCGACTGAGAGACCGCCAGCACAAGGTCGGTGGGGACCTCAGCGGAGATCACGACCTCGGGATCACGGACGATGACGAGCTCTGTGGGGTCGATCGTGACGTGCTCGCCTCGGGCTCTGATCTCCATCCGATGCGCGAGCGAGCCGAGGAGGAACACGTCGCCCAGGTGCGGTTCGAGGTGGGTGACCGACGCGGACTGCACGGACCTCAACCGGTAGACCTCGGTGTGACGGATCGTGAGATGGCCCGGGTGCGGGGGACCGCCATCCAGTCGGCGGACGGCGATGTCGTCCGTGTAGAAGGTCTGTTTTGCTCGATCCAGCATGTCATCACCAGCTTCGACAGTACGTGACCGGACATTCTTAGCTCGCAAAGCACTTCCCGTTTACTTGGCTGTTGTAAGTGGTGGACGCGTGTGGACCGCTCGTCAGCACTCCAACCACCCGACGTCGATCAATGCGTCCCGCAGCGCCCGCCTGTTCCCGGTGTAGCGGCCTTCGAGTTTCCGTCGCACGTTGCCGAGGTGGACGTTGATCGTGTGGACGCTGATCCCGAGTTCTCGGGCGGCGCGGGCGGTGTCGAGGGGCTCCTCCGCGCACAGCAGGCGGATGACGTCGCGCTCTCGTGGTGTCAGCCCGTGCCTGTCCGTGGGGGCGGGGAGACGCCAATGGGAGAGAGCGGATGACGACGCGTGTCGCGAGGAGGGTGCCGTCGACAGGCCGCGCCGGATGAGGTCGACCAACCCGCGCACGTCCTCGCGAGCGTCGAACACGGACCAGACGCCGAAGCGCTCCGCCGTGTCCAGGATCTCGCCGGCGCGGGAAGTTCCGTCGTAGCTCAGGATGACGCGCGAGCGGCCGGCCGTGAGCGCACGCAAGACGCGAGGCAGCGTGCTCGGCTCCTCCACCGCGGACAGCAGCACGGTCACGCGAGCCGAGCGGAGCTCTTCCGGCGGGCCGGTGACGACCGTGCGTCGCAGGCTGGCGGAGAGGTACTCCGCCATGAGTGAACCCGCCATGCGGCTCGAGGTGGCTGCCCACACGGTCGCGTCGGGGGGACGGTCGAGGCGCGACATCGCTGTTACGCTCGCGCCGTGGTGTCTGCAGAAGTGGGAGAAGCACCGAGCGTCGACGTGATCGACGATCTCCTCGCGCTGGGACCCGCTCTGCGGGCGGCGGTCGCTTTCGGACGTGCGTCGATCCAACTGCGCGAGGTCGCGCCGTCCTGGGCGGAGTATGCCGCGCGCATCGATGCGGTTGCGCACGTGGTCGCCGTCCGGGCCGAGCTCGTCGACCACGTCCCGACGGTCTTGAAGGTGCGCGCGCTACGGGCTGCCGGAGCACGCCCGGTCGTCGTCGCGGACGACCCGGCACCGATCCACCGTGCGCGTCTGATCCACACGGGGGCCGCGGCCGTTCTCACCCGGTCCGACGATCTCGACGATCTGCTGGCGGCGGTCGCAGGGGTCCGCGCCGACGATGCGGGACGGCTCGCCGGACCGCCGGAGCTGCGCGACGTCCATCTCTCGGACCGGCAGTTGCAGGTTGCCTGTCTGTTCGCGGGACACGGCGCACCGTCGTCGGAGTGGATCGCCCGGTCGCTCGGTGTGCCGGTGACGTCGGTCCGGACGAACTTGCAGCGCGCGCGCCGTGCGCTCGGCGCCGCCAACCGGGACGAGTTGAGGGCACGGCTCATCGACGACGGGTGGATGGCCGCCTGACCGCGATGCGTGCGGGTACGCACGATCACCCGATGGCGGCCGGTGCCAGCAAGCCGCGTCGTGAGTCCGCGGCGGACGTCCGTTCAATCGCGAGCTCGCCGCCCCTCGCATTCACCGCATTGTGTCGCTTCTGCGTCCGCGTCGTGCATTCCCGTGTCGTCAGATTCATCATCGCCCCCGGAACGTGAAATAGACGGCGAATGCCCCTGCTCCGTGACTCTTCGAGTCGGGGCGAGGGGCATTCGCCGGTGTCGAGAATCTTCGCGCCCGTACGTCTGCGATGTTCGTTTGGCACGACCTGCGCCTCTTTGTGGCGCGAATTGGTGACGCGAAGTACTGCCCGTGCCCGCTGGGCTCCCGGGCTCAGGCCGCGGTAGCGGTCCCCGTGAAGTTGATCGTTCCGGCGCCACCCAGGAACGACGGCGTGACGACGCCGACACCCCAGACGCTGAAGTTGTACGTGAGCGTCACCGGGCACGTGATCTCGATCAGCGACGGAAGTCCGATGAGGACGACGTTGGCTTTCACGGTGAGGGACGTCGGGCGCACCGGGTTGCTGTTGAGCACGTAGGTGCCGCTCCCGAAGCTGATGTTGTTGAACAACAGGGTCCCCGGAAGCGCGCCGAGCTGCCCGAACGTGCCGACGCCGGCGGTGAGTCCCGTCGCGGTGTGCGTGCTGTTGTCGCTCATCGTCAGAGTCGCTTCGGTGGGGAGCACCGTGTACAGCGGCCGGAACAGCGTGACGTCACAGCCGCGGGAGTCCAGCCCGAGAGCGCCGACGAAGGCCAGCGAGCCCTTGTTCCCGACGACCACGGCCTGGGTCGTGATGCCGCCGAGCACACCCGCGGTGAGACACGGGGGGCATGTCGGTCCGGACGCGGAAGCCATCGGTGAGGCCACGGCCATCGCAAGGACCGGTGCCGACCACGCGGCTCCCTTCAGTACTGTGCGGCGGTCGAGGCCGGACGATTCGTTCACCATGTTGTCCCCCAGGGATGCGTCTCCAGCGGCCGAGGTCGGCCGGTACCGAGACGCTAGGGAGACGGGGGATCGGGCGGGGGGAATGTCTACACGATGATTAGTTCACAGGTCGACATCCCCGAGACCGCGAGGCCGGAGTGCGGCGACGGCCTCTTCGATGGCCTGGACGAGTTCGAAGATCGCTTCGCTCCCGCGTACGGGGTCGGCCGGGATCGTGCCGTCGGCGGCGAGCAGAAGGGCCGACGGTGTGGATGCCATCGCCAAGACCCGCGCGGCTTCCCCGCCGTCGTCCCACAGCCGCCCCGGAACGAGGGGAGCGCCGTCCGCGGGGGCGCGCTCGAGCAGACGCACGCGTACGCGCTCGCCGATCAGCGCCCCGTCGGAGAAGGCCTCGATGACCGTCGCGCATGGGCTGCACCCGGACTTGACGTGGATCAACAACACGGCGCTCTCCGCGGTGAGCGCGGGAAGCGGCACGGGCGAGCCGGAGCCGTCCCGCACGGTCACGTCCGGGACGACGAGCGGCCGGTCCTCGTAGGTGTCGACATCGCGCGGTCGCGGAGGACCCATCGTGATCACGACCGTCACGGCGGCCGACGTCACCACCGCGAGCGCGACGGCGAACAGCACATCCGGACGGGTGCGCAGCGCCTCCGCGACCGGGGATGCCGTGAACGGTTCGGAAACCACCATGAGCACCGTGAGAACCGTGAGGACGACGTTGCGGAGCACGGTTCGGCCGCTGATCCGCTGGGTGGATCCGAAGCAGTTGCACGCGACATCCTCGCCGGATCGCACGACACGGACGACGAGGAGCGTGAGCACGGACATGAGGACGAGGGCGGCCACCGCCACCGCCCACCACAGGGGCGCGGGAACCGCGAGCAGGGCAGCCCCGAGGACGATCTCGGCGACCGGATAGGACCGGGCGATCCACCCGCGCTGAAGGAACGACGGCAGACGGAGGGCCGAGAGCGTCGCCCGGGTGCTGTCCGTCTCGCGAAGCTTGAGGATTCCGCTGACGAGGAACGAGGCGCCCACGATGATCGTCGCCACGAGTTGCACGGTGGTCCATGTCATCACGCCTGGGAGTTTAGGCCGGGTACCGACCGCCCCTGTGCCACCGCTGGGGATGCCGGTGGGGCGGGGACGACGTCAACGGCCCGGCCGGACGCTCATGAAGTCCTCAGCGCGGCTCTGCGATCCCTGCGCCGAGCGGATCTCCTCTTCTTCCGGCGGGCGGCGGGGTCTACGGTGAGCGTGAACAGTCGCTCTCGTCGAAGGATGCCGTGATGCCCACCTCGCTCGTCGCCTATGTGTCGTTCGCCGGTCACGCCCGCGAGGCGATGACCTTCTATCAGTCCGTCTTCGGTGGCGAGCTGACGATCTCGACCTTCGCCGACTTCGGAATGGCCGACCAGCCCGCGGACGGGGTGATGCACTCGGAGCTCCGCGCCGAGGGGTTTACGGTGATGGGGGCGGATGCCTTCGGAGAACCGGCCGAGGGATGGGGGAAGAACCGCATCCAGGCGGCATTCATGAGCGACGAGATCGATCGCGTGACGGGATTCTACGATCGCTTCGTCGAGCGTGGATCCGAGGTCGTCCAGGCCCTCGAGAAGCAAGTGTGGGGCGATCTGTACGGCGAAGTCGTCGACCCGTGGGGTGTGTCCTGGATGTTCAACATCGCGGTGCCGGGTGGCTGGGCGAAGAGCGGGAGCTGAGCTAGCGGCTCTGCCCCTCCACGAACTCCCGCACCGCCGCCGCGACCTCGTCCGACGCCGGGTACACGTGCTCGGCCGCGGGGAACTCGCCCTCACGCACCTCGCGCGCGTACGCCTTGACGGCCTCGACCATCGCGTCGCCGACGGCGGCGTAGCGCTTCACGAACACGGGCGCCCGTCCTTCGGTGATTCCGAGGAGGTCGTGCTGCACGAGCACCTGCCCGTCTGCGGCACCCGCCCCGATACCGATGACCGGGATGCGCAGCGCCCGCCGGATCTCCTCCACCACGTCGGCGGGAACAGCTTCGATGACGACCGCGAACGCTCCGGCATCCTGAACGGCCACCGCGTCGCGCGCGACTCGGATCGCGTCCTCGGCCGTGCGGCCCTGCGCGCGGAGGCCGCCGAGGGCCGTCGCCGTCTGCGGGGTGAGGCCGACGTGACCGACGACGGGGATGCCGGCGTCGACGATCGCCCGCAGTCGCGAGAGCCGTGCGGGATTCGCGCCCTCGAGCTTGACCGCGTCGGCGCCGGCTTCCTGCACGAACCGCACCGACGTCGCGATCGCCTGCGCGTCGCTCAGCTCGGTGGTGCCGAACGGCAGGTCGCACACGATGAGCGGGGTGTGCACCGCCCGGCGGACGGCCTTGGCGAGCATCAGCATCTCGTCGAGCGTCACCGAGGTCGTGTCGGGCAGGCCGAGCACCACCTGAGCGCCGGAGTCGCCGACCAGCACCATGTCGACGCCCGCGCGTTCGGCGACGCGCCCCGACACGAAGTCGTAGGCGGTGACCATGACGATCGGCGTTCCGGCGTCGGCGAGCTCGCGGAGCCGCCGCAGCGTGACCTTCGGACCCATCATGCGTGGCTCCTCTCGGCCGGGTTCAGGACGATGCGATCGTCGACCCCGGGCACCAGCGCCACGTTGTCGATGAGGCGCACCTGCCCCACGCGCACCGCGAGCGCGAGCAGCGTGGGGCGCTCGATCTCCGCGATCGGCTCGAGGCTGTCGGCATCCACGATCTCGACGTACTCGGGGTCGAGGTCTACCGCGGTGAGTTCGTTGCGCACAGTATCCGTGAGGAGCTGAGGATCCCGGATGCCACGGGCGAAGGCATCCTGCGCGGCCCTGAGTCCGCGCGGAATCGCTGTCGCGAGCGCACGGTCGTCGGCGGAGAGGCGCGTGTTGCGGCTGGAGCGCGCGAGGCCGTCCGCGTCGCGGGACGTGGGGCGTGTGATGATCTCGACCGGGATGCCGAGATCGGCCACCATGCGGCGGACGACGACGACCTGCTGGGCGTCCTTCGCTCCGAAGTAGGCGCGGTCGGGCTGGACCGCGAGCAGCAGCTTGGCGACGACCGTGGCGACGCCGTCGAAGTGCGAGCGCCCGCGCTCCGCGCCCTCGAGCGTGCCGGTGATGGCTCCGCCGACCGACACCGTCGTGGCGAACCCCGTCGGATACATCTCGGACACCGACGGAGCGAAGACGACATCGACGCCCGCTTCGGCGGCGAGGGTGACGTCGCCGGCCTCGGTGCGCGGGTAGGCGTCGAGGTCGGCGGACTCGCCGAACTGCGTGGGGTTGACGAAGATCGAGAGGACGACGGTGCCGTTGTCGCTCCGCGCCGCGCGCAGGAGGGAGAGGTGCCCCTCGTGGAGAGCACCCATGGTCGGCACGAACCCGACGCTGTCGGCGCGGCTCGGGGCGAGCACGTCGCGCAACTCGGCGACCGTCCGCACGATCCGGGGCATCATGAGGCCCTCAGATCCGCGCGCTGCGTCGCGGCGAGGTCGTGTGTGGCGTCGACGAGGGCGTCGAAGAGCGCCAGGCGGTCGGGGAGTCGTTCGGCGATGGCCGCGCGCTGGCGTGCGACGGTCGCCGTGTCGCCGCGCGAGACGGGGCCGGTGAGAGCGGATGCCGCCCCGCGCTCCGCCCAGTTCTCGACGGCGGCGCGCACGAGCGGGACGAGGGCGTCGCGGTCGACGCCCGCGGTCGCGGCGAGGTCTTCGGCCATCCCCTCGAGAGTGACGAGGAAGTTCGCGGCGATCGATGCGGCCGCGTGGTACGCCGCCCGGTCGTGGTCGTGGACCGTGACACCGGTCATCCCGAGTACGTCCGCGAGCGCTTCGGCGACGGCATGGGCGTGCGGGGTGGTCCCGGCGAGGGCCGCCGTCACCCCCGCGAAGGAGGCCTCGGTGCCCGTGACCGTCATGAGCGGATGGATGCCGAACGCCTCATGCGGTGCGAGAACCGAAAGGTCGAGCGCGCCCGAGAGGTGCCCGACGAGGCGGCCCGGGGCGATGGTCCGCGCGGCGTCGGCGATCGCGGCATCCGGTACCGCCAGGAGCACGATGCCGGCATCCGCGCCGTTCTCGCCGCGGCCCGCGGGGCCGGTGACATGCACGCCTGCCGCAGTGAGGGCGGCGGCGAGTGCACTCCCCATGCGGCCGTCGCCGACGATGAGCACCGGGGCGTGGTGCTGGAGGGCGGAGTGTGAGGAGGTGTTCATAGCGTGGGGCGGGGCCCGCACGGGCGGCTGCGCCGGGTTCCAGGGTATCGCGGTGCGATGCGCATGAGGCGGACGCCGTTCGTAGGCATGGCGGTGCGCTTATGCGTTGACGTGGCTCATTCGTCGCCGTCACACCGACGGGCAGGTCGCGGAGGTGGTGCGGCTGTCCCAGGCGGGTGTCGGCACGACTACGTTGTGCGTGCCCATGGCTGCCCGTCGAGCATGACGTGGCCTCGGTACGTCACGGGGGAAGCGGGCCGACACGGGTGTCCTCACGTACCTCGGTCCTGGACTCCGCCCCAGCGGGGGAAGTTGCCGGTGTCGAAGTCAAAGAGGTCCAGTGCACGTCCGACGCTCTGTCGCACGATCTCGTCGATCGACTCGGGTCGGGTATAGAACGCGGGGACGGGCGGGAAGATGATGCCGCCCATCTCGGTGACGGCGAGCATGTTCTTCAGGTGAACCGCGTGCAACGGGGTCTCCCTGACCATGAGCACGAGTCTCCGCCGCTCCTTGAGCACAACGTCGGCCGCGCGGGCCATGAGCGTGCCCGCCGATCCGATCGCGACCTCGCTGAGCGTGTGCACGGAGCAGGGTGCGACGATCATCCCCATCACGCGGAAGGAGCCGCTGGCGATCGGCGCCGCGATGTCGCCGGGCGCGTAAGCAAAGTCGGCAAGGCCGCGCAGGTCCTTCGCGCTCAAGTCCGTCTCGTACGCGCGCGTCATCTCGCCCGGCTTCGACACGATGAGATGGGTCTCCACATTCATCGCACGAAGCGCCTCGAGGACGCGGACACCGTAGACGATGCCGGTGGCGCCGGTGATGCCCACGATCATCCGTGGACGCGTCCCGGCTTCAGGATTCATGGTGCAGGCGGTCCACTCGCGCTGGCGGTGCAGGCGTGAGTTCTCCGACGAAGTCGCTGCCCTCGTTGAACGTATACGGGAAGAACGGCGGCTCCACGACGCGTCCCAGGCGGGGCCGAAGCGTGCTGAAGGCCCGGTACACGTCCCGGTAGTGCTGACCCCGGAAGTGCTCCAGGATGTCCTTCCACGAGCGCGGAGCCGCTGTGATGAAGGACTCCATCTCTGTGGTGATCTCGTCCTCGCTCATGGCGGTGACCTCACCCTCGGGCTCACCGAGCACATACGCGGCGGAGCGTTGGAAATCGCTCTGCGTCCACTGGTCGCCCCAGGGGATGGTGCAGTCGAAACCGATCTTCGAGATCGTGGCGGGAGGATCATTCTTGGCGATCATCGGATCGACCGTCATGGTGTTCATCTGCGGCAGGATGACGGTGTCGCGCACCGGGTCGAAGCGGAATGCCATCGCCCACTTGATCTGGTGGTCATCCCAGATATCGACGTCCTCATCGAAGACGTAGGCGAGCTTCGGTATGGCCATCTTCGACGCGCCCAGCATCACGGCCAGTGCCTGCTTGGCATCACCGGCGCCCTGCTTACGGATCTTCGCGTAGGCGATGTTGCTGAGGCCTCCCGGATCGGCGCGGACCTCGAGGACATCGAGCGCGGAGTCCTTCAAAGCGCCGAAGAGATCTGCCTCCATCGCAGGCAGCTGGAGCATGTTGTCGGTGAACCACGGGTGGTGCCCGCCAATGGTCGCGTACTGGAAGATGCCGCCCTTGCGGTAGGTGATCGCCTTCACGATCGCGCGTACGTTGTGCTTCAGGCCGCCGCCGTACATTCCGGTGAACTCGCCGAAGGGCGCCTCGTCGTGCACCCATCCCTCCGTGGCCATGAGCTCGCACTCGAGCACGACCTCGGCATTCGCAGGCACCATCAGGTCGATGGTCTCGCACTTGACGAGCTTCGCCGGTTCTCCGTAGAAGCTCCCCAAGACCTCGAAGTCGTCCACATCAGGCGGAAAGCCCTTGAGCGCGGCCAGTTTGTCGAGGATCGGCCCGCCGATGACCACAGCGATCTCGAGATTCTTGCCCATCGCGGCGGCCTTCTGCGCGTTGATGCGTGCGCGGTGCGACGTGCAGGTCATGTCGAACGCCCGCTCGTTCTTGGCGCGGTACATCGAGCGATAGAAGCCCCAGTCGTAGACGCCGGTCTCCGGATCCTTCGAGATCACCAGATTGTCGTCCGTATAGGAATGTCCGTCACGCTCATGGTGCAGGAACATCGGAAGCACGGTGAGGTCCACGTCGTCGCCGGTGAGAATCACTTCCTTGCACGGGGCAGTGTCGGCCACGACCGGTTTCACCCGGCCCTCCGAGGCCGCGACCATCTTCTGACCGGTCTCGGCCTTCGTGCAGCCCATCGCCCAGGCGTACTGATCCTGGTTCGAGTAGGCGTTGGCGAGGAACTGGAACTCGCACCCGGTGATCTTCTCGACCAGAACGGCCGTCTCCGGATGATCTTCCATCACTTGGGGAAGCTCGTCGACACGTTTTTCATCCGTGACGCGAACCAGCAGGCCAGCGGCTTCCATGGCATCGACGAACTCGGGCAAAGACTGCTGAGGCATAATGAATGCTCTTTCGGAGGTTCGGTCAGCGGTAAACGGGCGCGGGCCGACTCTGCTCCGAGGCGTTCTTCAGCGCATGCAGAAGTCCCCCCCCAGCGCGTGTTACATGCCTCGATGTTCGGGTCGTCCTCTGTCCAGCCCTCGTGGACGAGTGTCACGACCGTGTGATCGTCGTCGTCCGCTGCCACAGCGAACGTCACAACTGATCCGGGAGAACTGCCCGGGCCCTCGAGGCAGGTCCATTCGACGATCCCGCTCTCGCCGTTGTTCTTCGCGCTCCAGACGAAGTTGGCCGAACCGGCCTTGACGCTGACGTGGCCACCGACGTCATCCACTTCGACGTCAGGCGCCCACCACGCCTGCAAGCCCTGGGCTGTGGTCAGGGCTGACCACACCGGGTCAAGAGGTGCGGAAATGCGGATGCGATGGCGCAGCTCGGGCACGGGATCTCCTCGATGGTGGGTTCCGTCCATATCATGGCCGTCTCCGCGCGCGATCGCACCTAACGGCGCGTGAAGTTTCTTGGGCGGAAGCCGGTATCCGTGCTGCCGCCTCTGAATGGTCGGCGACCAATACGAAGAGCGCCAGCGATATCGCTGACGCTCTGGACTCCACCCCGAGCAACCTTTACCTCAAGGAAAGTTGTTCGAGTAAGAGAAGTTTTGTGGACCTTCCCAAGCGATTCTCAAACAAGCGTCCGGCGCTGAAATCGTTGATACGCCGTGTTCTCAAAGGCTCCGAGGGGCGCGGGTCGCGTGGTCGGACTGTAGAGAGACAGGATACGCGGGGCGCGGTCGCGAAGAATCCGGCGAAGTCTCAAACTCGATTGACGCACGAACGTCGGCTGGAGTTGGTCGCAGACTATGAGGCCGGGAATCCGGTTCGAGCGATCGCTGCAAAGTACGGGGTGCACCGCGGGACAATCCCGACACTCGTCCTGCGCTCGGAAGGCTTGCTCAAGACGCCCGGGCTGAACGACGAGGGTCGCGCTCGTGCGGCAGCCCTGTACATAGAAGGACTTAGCTTGCACGAAGTCGCCGAACGTCTCGGCCTCGACCCGAAGACCGTGCGCAACGCCGTGGTCGCCCAGGGCGGAAGTCTTCGGCCTCGGGGAAGAAGACCAGCAGTCTGAAACCATGGGCGGCAACCATGTTCGGATTGTGATTGCGACACGTCGAAAGTCATGGTGAGCGGTATCTGCCGTTTTCTAAAGCCTCAGCGATAGGCTTGCGACGTCACCTAGCGTCAGGAGCGTCGATGAACGAGTTGCCCGAACCTTCTCCATGGTTCATCCGTCACTTCGGAGAGCACAGCCAAAGCGTGATGCTTGCACTCGCCAAGGCCGGTCGTGCAGCTCACGAGCGTTCGCTAGATGCCAAGTCCGGAAGTCAGCTGACCTCGAACGAGGCATACGGCTCGTTCTGGGTGATCTTGCCCGAGGAAGTATCGGCTCACTTGGCGTTCCTGCCTGGGCGTGAGGTGATCCGACCGACAGGCAGCCGCTACGACCTGGTGGTTTTCGATGGCACCTTGATCTTTCCGGCCAAGTGTGGTCGCGGTTCGGCGGGTGCCGATCGAATCAGACTGGGCCGCTCGGATTTCCGTCGCCGAGTGTTCTCCCTCGAAGGCGAAGCTAGCCGCAGCATGCAGGAACAGTTGGAGTTCGAGCTGGAATTGGAGGGCGACCTCGACGCCGCTGTCATGGATGGCTCCTTCGGCTCCGCCACGCGAGTCTCCCTCGTCGCCTACGACGTGTCCGCCCGCGGCGGGCTCCAGCACGTCTACGTCGGCGAGGCGAATCTTGAATCATCCGGGCTCGTCACCTGGCACTACCGCGAGGAGTTGTCGCTGCACCTGCTTGCAGGGGAAGGCGCCGCCCTGGTCGGCCTTGGCGAGCCTGCCTCTGCACGATTCGATGACGCGCCGCTTCCTGAGAGCGACCTGACGCTTCTGAAGCCGGGCGGACTGCCGAGCACTGACGTCGAGGCCGAGCGCGCCCCTGAAACGGGAACTGAGGGTGCATCAGATGATCTCCCATGATTCGAGCAGACCGGTCGCGTCCCTCACTGATCTCGACATCGCTAAGACCTTCGATGGTGACCGTCTGCGGCAAGCTCGACAACTCGCGTTGCGTACGAAGCAGAGTCTCGCAGACCCACTAGGCGTCTCGGCCGCCGCGATCGGACAATATGAATCCGGCGCCACACCACCCCGCGCGGAACTCATCCCACTTCTAGCGCGAGAACTTGACGTTCCTCGGGAATTCTTCGCCGCGGGGCGCCCGCTAGCTCGGCTCGAGACAGCCGATGCTTTCTTCCGGAGCCTTCGTGCCACAACGGCGAAACAGCGCGCCAAGGCAGTGTCCTACACGGAGCAACTGTGGGAACTGGTGCATGCAGTCGAGAAGCACGTCCGCCTGCCGTCCGTGAACCTACCCGGTTTCGTTGGCGGCGAGATAGAACCAGGCGCATTCCCAACCGACCCGATAGCGGCAGCACGGGCACTACGCAAGGCATGGGGGCTGGGTGCGGAGCCGATCCCGCATCTCGTGCGCACCATCGAGAATCAGGGCATCGTCGCAGTCTTGGTCCCCTTTGCCGAGAACGAAGTTGCCCGCATCGACGCGTTCTCCACACTTTCGTTGTCGCGACCGATCATTGTCCTGTCACCCGACCGCGCAAACGATATCTACCGACACCGCTTCACCGCTGCACACGAACTCGGACACCTCGTCATGCACGGCGAACTCGCCGGCGGTGACCCTGCGTTGGAACGAGAAGCAGACCGATTCGCCGCCGAGTTCCTGACACCAAGCTTGGTGATCCATGACCTACTCCCGCGACGGATCGACTTTCGAAAGCTGAACCAGTTGAGCGAACAATGGGGGGTATCTATCAAGTCCCTCGTCTACAGATGCAGGGAGGTCGGTCTGCTGTCCGACGCCACCGCTCGTCGCGCATACATCCGGCTGAACCAGCTCTCAGAGCAAGGCGTGATCGCAACCCAGCCCGTCTACCAGTTTCCCGGCGAAGTTCCTTCGCTCCTTCGCCGCGCCGTCGAACTGGCCGAAGCAAGCGGCGTCACCATCGCATCCTTGGCTCAGGAGCTTGCTTGGAAACCAGCCCAAATCCGCCGCATGCTCGGCGACGCAGACGAGCGTCCGACTCTCCGCCTGGTCTAGCCAGCACTCTCACCTATCTCGACGCAGGAGACCAGACCTTGACGAAGACCCACCCCCTAGCGCAACAGCTCGACTACCTGCGAGCAGCCCTTGAACAAGAGAAGAAGCCGATCGGGATACTTCTTGGGGCGGGTGCCCCAATGTCGATCCGGGTCGCCGACGCTCCGCTTGTTCCGGGTTTAGAGGCTCTCACAGCCTTTGTTCTCAGCGATGTGAGTAGCGACTACCGTCCTTCGGTAGAAGCCTTGATAGGTCATCTTGATGAGAGTGACCGCGGGAACCTTGAGGCGATCTTGAACTACGTTCGGGCCCTAGCCAGCCTTCCTGGCGTGACGCCGATTCGTGGAATCGAGAAAGTAACGCTTGAAAAGCTGGACGCCGCAATATGCCGGGTCGTCAGGGAGCGCGTCAACGTCGACCTGCCGCAGAGCGATAATCCGTATCTGTCTCTGGCGCTATGGATTCGTGCAGTGCGAAGGCTCTCACCAACCCAGGTGTTCACGACCAACTATGACCTTCTAATGGAACAGGCACTGGAACGCCAACGTGTTGCGTACTTCGACGGGTTTATGGGCTCCCATGAACCCGTCTTCGATCTTCAAGCGATCGAGGAAGACGACTTACCAGCACGATGGACGTTGCTGTGGAAGCTGCATGGTTCCATCAACTGGACTCAAGACGAATCCGGAAACGTGATTCGACGCGCAGCCCAGGCGGATGACACTGCTTCCGCGCTCGTTTACCCGAGTCACTTGAAGTACGACCAGAGTCGACGCCTTCCCTATCTCGCCATGATGGACAGGCTAAAGGCGTTCTTGCGCAAACCTGGGGCGATTCTCGTGAGTTGCGGATTCTCCTACCGAGACCAACACATCAACGAAGTCATAGACCAGTCCCTCCGCGCGAATCCCACCGCGAGCGTCCACGCCACTCTCTACGGTTCCTTGGATGATTACCCGGAGGCAACAACCCTGGCATCAGGGCTCCCCAACCTTGCGCTTCTCGCGCAAGATGCTGCAGTTGTTGGCGGAATCACGGGTGCTTGGGCTGCGCGCGAGGACAACGACGGCGAGGAAGTGGAAGTCTGTGACCTCGGAGATTTCGCGGCGTTTGGCTCCTTCCTGCGGAACTTGACCGGAAACTCCGTACGCATCGAGGTTGAGGTGGAGCAGCATGGCTGATCCGACTCACATTGCCGATGTTACGAATGTGCAAGGCGACACGATCACCGCCGCCATACGTCCAGAAGCGGCCCCTGGGCTCACCTTCTCAAAAGGCCATGCTTACTTTGTCGGCCAAGTTGGGGCGTACGTCAGAATCCCTCTGGGTCTCGTTGACCTCTTCGCGATCGTGGTTCAAGTCGGATCGACCGCGCACGATGATGAAGCAGTAGACGGTGCAGTCCCTGGGCGCCCCTGGCTGCGTCTTGAACTGCTCGGCGAAGCACACCGCGACGGTTCGTTTGAGCGCGGAGTTGCCCGCTACCCGTCAATCGGTGATCGCGTAGTTCTGGTGACCGCGAATGACCTCAGCCTTCTGTATCGAGTGGATGACGAAGCCAAGTCGCTACGGATCGGCCATGTGGCGAACGCACCCCACTTGCCAGCGCTCGTAGATGTGACGAAGCTCGTGAACAGGCACACCGCCGTTGTCGGCAGCACCGGCAGCGGCAAGTCAACTACCGTCGCAGCCATACTCCAGGGACTCTCCGCTTCCGACAGATTCCCCTCATCACGGGTTCTCGTGATTGATGTGCACGGCGAGTACGGCCACGCATTCGGAGAGTCCGCCCTCCGGCTTCAAGTTGATGCGGATGAACTTACGATGACCGACGGCAATCAGGAGCAACTCTGCCTGCCCTATTGGGCATTGCCCTTCGAGGATTTCCTATACCTCGCACTCGGCACGGTGGATGACAACTCCGCAACGACGGTCCAGCAGATGGTGACCGAAGCCAAGAGGGCCTATGCGAAAAAGCGGCCTGACCTCGGATTGAACCCAAATGGGGTGACCGCAGACACGCCAATTCCGTTCAGCGTACGTCAGCTATGGCTGACGCTCCATGAGATGCACTTCGCCACCCATACGGTTCAATCGAACGCACAAACGGACACGACCCGTGCATACGCGAAGGACGAGTCCGGGGCTCCTCTCATCGGGGATGCGGAAACTGTCTCGCCGCCCTCTTATGAGCCGACGGTACCGAGTAAAATCTTCCTGAGCGGCGCAGCGGTAAACCTTCGACGCCAGACCAACTCCCTCGGAGCAAAGCTCCGTGATCCTCGCTACAACTTCTTGTTCAGACCGGGCATCTGGGATGTTGATCCGAGCGGAGAAGTGGCCAGCGATCTGGGCGACTTCCTAGAGACTTGGCTCGGCGCAAAGGCGCCCATCGTGATCGCTGACCTCTCCGGCGTCCCGAACCAAGTGCTCCAGAGGATTGTCAGCGTCCTGCTGCGCCTACTCTACGAGGCCTTGATCTGGGCGAGAAAGCTCTCCGAAGGAGGCCGCGAGCGGCCGCTACTGATCGTGCTCGAAGAAGCCCATCGCTACCTGAACGATAGCAAGGACGCCGCGGGAGAGATCGTGGAGAGGATCGTGAAGGAAGGGCGGAAATTCGGAGTTGGCACAATGATCGTCAGTCAACGACCGAGCGAAATTAGATCCACTGTTTTGTCGCAGATCGGCTCGTTTGTGGTTCTTCGGCTCAGCAACACCTCGGATCGGGCACTAGTGCGCGCAAGCCTTCCGGACAATCTCTCCGGCCTATTCGATGCTGTCCCGGTACTTCGCACCGGCGAAGCCATCATCACTGGCGACATCGTGAAGCTACCCACAAGAGTGGTCATTGAGTCGTCCAAAGCTGGCCGTCCCGATAGCGCTGATCCAGAGGTGGTCGGCAGGATACTTCCGGGCGGTTGGGATGCGCCACGAGTTCCACAAGACTATGCGGATGTCGCCTGGGCGTGGCGGCACCTGACGCCCCATAGTCGCCGCGTAATCCGCGCAGGCATCGACAACACGGAAAAGGACTAGTCACATGGAACGCACTTCTGTTTCGAGCTCGAACTTGAACTCAGTTGGGTACGACGAACAGAGCATGACGCTTGAAGTCGAGTTCAAGGATGGGTCTTTGTATCAGTACTTTGACGTTCCGTCCGCTGCTCACCAAGAGCTCCTGGGCGCGGGCAGTGTGGGGCAGTACTTCGCGCAGAGCATCCGAAACTCTTTTAGGTATTCCCGGCTGTAAGGCGGAGTGATGTGCGCGACGCCCGGCGAATGGGAATCAGCGACGAGTTGGTACGGCAGGCTGCACTCAACCAGCGTGGAGAAATCCTCCACGGCACCGCCGTGCGAATAGTTCTGGCAAGTCACCTAACGCACCGCGCACCACGCGCTTCGTTGCGGTCAGGACGCCCACCGAGGGGGAACCCGGCATCAGTCAGAGTGAGAGTCGTCTCCTCGTGGTTGCGGCTTTTGGTCGTTCTCGGTCAGCCGCTTGAATACCTTTTCGACGTCCGGTCGCGCGGGAGGTGGAGGAGGCGGAGGCGGAGTGTCGTCGCTCACGGTTGTTCCTTAGTTGCCAGGTCGCCCGAGGCCAGTAGAGTCTCGAACACCATCCCCACATCGGGACGAGCAGATGCCGACCCCGGAGCCGGTGAAGTTGCAGGAGGCGGCGTACTCGCGTCACTCATCGCCGGTTCCTCGGCTTACCGTGCTCGGTCGCCATGACCTCCCTGAACACGACCTCAACGTCGGGGCGAGACGAGGCGGGCTCAGCGGGCGGCTTCTGGTCGTCACTCACCGGGTCTCCAGCGGAGTGTCGTCACTGTGCGTC
>NZ_CAKKMM010000030.1:0-22847 GCF_918698205.1 Microbacterium sp. Bi128
CCGAGACCCCGCGCCCCGTCGGGGCAGCGGGGCCCGTGGCCCAGGACGCCGAGCCTGCCGCACGGGTCGAAGAACCTGTGGTCGACGAGCCGGATGCCGCTGATCCCACTTCCGACGAGTTCGTGGCCGCCGCGCGCCTGTTCGCCTTCACGGGCGAGACCGCCGTGCAGTCGCCCGCGCCCGTCGCCCAAGCGACGCGTCCGGTCACGCAGGGACTGCCGGTGAGCGCCGGTCCCCGTCGCCGCAACGGTCGCCGTATCGCCGCAGCGTCGTTCTCGGTCGGCGTCATGGGTCTCGTCGGTCTGATGACCGTGGGGATGACCATGCCGGTCAGCGCTCTCGCCTCAGCGAGCGGCACCGCGAGCGTCACATCCGTCGAGACGTCGACCCGCAGCCTCGCGGCGGGCGGCGACGTGTCCGGCGGGGCCGTGCAGGCCTACGTCGCCCCGGCGGAGGCGCAGGCCGGCGTTGTCGACCGCGCCGACGGCTACAGCTCGGCGACGTACGCGCAGATGGCCGCCGACTCCGGCATCTCGAACTTCTCCAACTTCTTCGTCAACGACCCCACCGCCGCCATCCAGTGGCCTTTCGCGGTGGGCGTGCCGATCACGTACGGCTTCGGCATGCGTGACGGCCGTATGCACGAGGGCGTCGACTTCGTCCCGGGTGAGGGATCCCCGGTGCAGGCGATCGCCGACGGCACGGTCCGCATCGCCACCGAGAGCGGCGACGCGTTCGGCGTCACCGTCCTGATCGACCACGAGATCGACGGTCAGCTCATCTCGAGCCGCTACGCGCACATGCAGTACGGCTCGCTCCAGGTCACGCCGGGCCAGAAGGTCAAGGTCGGCACCTTCCTCGGCCGCACCGGCAACACGGGCCGTTCCTTCGGCGCTCACACGCACTTCGAGCTGCTGCAGAACGGAACGACGCCGATCGACCCGCTCCCGTGGCTGCGGCAGCACACGGGAGGCTGACTCGATTCGAGGATGACGGCTTCGCTCTGATATCCTCTTCTAGTTGCCCGGAGTGATCCGGGTACGCCCCGATAGCTCAGTGGCAGAGCACTTCCATGGTAAGGAAGGGGTCGTCAGTTCAATCCTGACTCGGGGCTCACAGCATCTCCCTCGCAGGGGATGCCGCGCGGCGGGGTAGCTCAGTTGGTGAGAGCGCACGACTCATAATCGTGAGGTCGCGGGTTCAAGCCCCGCTCCCGCTACCAAACTAGCGTTACGCGAACAAATGACGTTGAGATATTCGTCTGTCCGTTCGGCAGACGAAGCGTCGGAGATTTCTCCGGCGCTTTTCGGGCGGCGATAGCGTGGCCCCGGGCGTTGAGAGGTGACGTCAGCGAGCGATTCGGTCAACGATCGCTGCGCGTAGCCGCTCGATGAAGTCGTCACTGAGCATCCACCCCTCTGCCACCTCCAGTACGAAACTGGAGATCGCGGCTCTCTGGCGAATCAGCGTGGGTAGCCGGAACCAGCCGTTGGATGTGACAACTCGGTCAGCAAGAGCGGCAAGGTCGGCGCCGAGGATCTGTTCCTGGCGGATGACCTCGAGGGCCGCCTCTTCGCGCAGCTCCCGCAGGAGGTGGCGTTCGAAGTAGGGGTCTTCGATCACCTCTCCGGTGGATGCAAGCACAGCTTTGGCTGCGGGTGTTCTCTTATTCACCGTCGCCCCGCGGAAATTGGGGTCGTTGAAGATAGCTGCTTTGCAGCGCGCGAACTGTTTCCTGAACTGCTGTTGTCTCAGATCGCGGTCGATGTCGTGCAGCCCCTTCGCCGCCTCGACGGCAATGTCCGCTTCGTCGGATAGTGCGTCATACCAATCTGGCGTCGCAAACCACGTGTGCACTAGTCCATCGGAGGCCCACGTCAGGCTGAGGCGGGAAAGGTCACCCTCGTGCTCGCGGGCTTGGCGCAGGATCTCTTCGAGCCCCGCTAGATCACGATCCTCGACGTCCACCAGCGAGTCCGGATCAAAGAAGTCGGGCGAGACATAGACAACGCGGGGTGTGATCAATCTCAGGAGTTCTAGGACGTCGTCGATGCTTGCGATCGGGTGCACAAAGTAAACATCCGGTGTCCGGATTGTGGAGAACTCCGCCGGACTCACGGAGACCCCGTTTTCAGCAAGTGCCCGAGGCAGATCGACGCTCAGGGCTTCGAGGTCTGCAGAGGAGTAGCTAGCGGAGCTTGTCGTCACGCGGCCAGAGTACCGACGGCTACGCTGTCTCCGAGGCAGCGGGCGGTCGTGTCCACCCCAGAGAGCGAGGACCGCAACGCCGGCGGTCCGATTCCTGCACACGGCGATTCCGCCCTGGCTCGGACCGCGCGGAAGGTCGAGTCCCGTGACCCAATCGGCGAGAGACCTGTTGTTTTCGATCGGACGGTTGTCGGCATCTCGACTTCATCGTTCACTAAAGCCAGCGGGTGCTGCAGTTCAGTCTCGGCACCTGCCCATGTGCGCCTCGTTGCTGGTCTGCGGTTTCCCAGAGAACCATCCGAGTTCTCGGCCGCACCCGTCAAGGAGGTGACCCGCCCACATGAGCGAGTCCAACGTCAACACCCCGCCCGCCTCGGCTGCGTCCGCCAACGGACTCGGCTACGGCCCGATCAAACCCCTCGCGGTCAGACTCAACGAGTCCACCCGCACTCAGCTGGACATCATCGCCCAGCTCAACGACCGGACCGTCACCGACGAAGTCCGCGTCGCCATCGAAGCCTGGATCGACAAAACCAAAGCCGACCCAGCCATCCAACGCCGCGCGAAAGACGTGCGCGACGAGATCGAACGCGAAGCCGCCGGAAAGCGAGACGCCATCGCCGCCATCTTCGACGCCACACCAGCAGCGAAGACCCCGCGCACGCCTGCGAAGCCGCAGGGCACCTGACGGTTCCACCTCACACGGGCGGTCGGCTCGAGCGGCGTCCACTAGGACGTTTGCTCGCCGGCCGCCCCGCATCCACTCCCCGAGGCTGATTGTCCGACCTCGTTTGTGCTCTGCGATTCCACGAGGACCATCCCGGTTCCCGGTCGCACGCACAAAGGAGGAACACCACCATGGTGCAGGGCATCATCATCCCGGCAGACAACACCGCACCCCTCAGGACCGCCGCGTTGGACTCGCTCGAGGACTACCAGCAGGCCGTCGGTGGCTGGTTCGAAGCGGTCGATATCCCCGACCGCGGCGTCACGATGTACGTCAACGAGGAAGGCCTCATCCGCGACTTGCCGTTCAACCGGCGCGCGACGTTCTTGTGGCGGTTCCACGTCCCGCAGGCCCGCGACGCCCGCCTTGTCGGCGACGTCGCGGTCGTGGGACTGACCGACGACGAGGGCGAGAGCACCGAGCTGCCGAACGAACTTCGGGAGCGGCTGCTCGAACCAGCCGTCTACCGCGTCCGGACCCGTGTGCATGCCGGGGGCACGTGGCACGAGGAGCCGATCGACCGTGACGGCTACCTCGAGACGGTGGTCTGGTCGGCGCTCTTGCAGGAGATTTCCCCCACTCTGGAGGTGTGGATCGAGCGCGTCGGTGGCGCCGTCGAGGAGAGCAACGAGCCTTGACGAGGGCGGTGGTCACTTACGACCATCGCCCCTCTTCATGGTCGGCGACCGACCCTCGCCGATCGCTAGGGTCGGAGTGTGAGCAACGCTGAGACCGTCGAGACTGGCATCGCATGGCACTACACAACCAGCGCTGGCTTGCGCGGAATCATCGAGGCGAACGCTCTGCGAGCGAGTTCTGCTGCGTTCATGAACGATGCGAACGAGATGCGCACGGGTGTTCGAGCGCTCCGCTCGACCTACGAACGAATCAAGTCGTCGCTGACGAAAGCTGAATGCGAGGAGATTGAGCGGGGTAGCTTTTTGCAGGATTCCGTGGTGGATAAGTGGTATCTCGTCTCCGCTTCGACTAGCCGGGACCTACTCACTCTGTGGAGGTCATATGGCGCGGGAGCTTCGTACGCCATCGGATTCGACGCAGCCGTCAAGCTCCATCCCATCGAACACATTGCCGGTGAAGCGCATCCATCCCCACCGCCCGGCTTCTATGAGGACGCGTACGATGAAATCGACGGTCGCCCTGTGCGTCTGTACGATCCCGACGGCGTCGGCGTCTTTGGTGGATCCTGGCGCACGGTCGCCTACGTGGACCCGAAGGGTGAAAAGAGCCACGAAGAGGAGATACGCACTTTTGCGAATCGAAGGGCGACGGCCGCGGGGAGCGGCGGCTTCTTCATCGACCTTGGAGTGTTCGCGGAAAGCGACGTCAACTACGAGAAAGATCACGCGTTCGTAGACGAACGCGAAACCCGAATCGTCGTGGAGATCACCCCTTCCTGGAAGTTCGTGCAATATCGCGAAAGCCGATTCGGGCTTGTGCCATTCGTCGAGTTGGGGAGCGGCGCCGTCGATGCCGGAATCGGCCGCTACGTGCCACGTGGCGCGAGAGAGCCACTCCCGATTCGAGAAGTCATGATCGGACCCAGCCCATTTGACTCACTTGCGGCCGAGCGTGCACTGCGGCAGTCCCTCGACGATCGAGGGTACGGCGAGGTAACAATCTCTCGCTCCGAGACGCCCTTCCGCTGAGAAGTTGTGGTGCTGCGGCGCGTCTGGAATGCGGGCATGCCGCGCCGTTCTGCCATACTGCGCGGGTGGGGATTGAGCTACTCGTCAGCGTTGTCGGGATCGTCATCGCGACCGTCATATCGGTCTGGACGTACCGCAAGATGAATCCGAAGCGACAACTCCGCTATCGAGTCGAGGCATCACCACTGCTCGCGGCGGGTGCAGGAGCGGGCGACCGGCTCACGATCGCGCTTGAAGGTCGACCGGTCACCGCCCCGCAGATCGTCACCCTCAGCCTGTGGTCATCGGGCACAGCCGATATCGCATCGAGCGCGTTTGATGCAGGCACGCCCCTTACCTTCGACCTCGGCACACCTATCGTTGAGGAGATCCCCACCGTGACCGACTCGGGAGCACGGCTCGAAGTCGTCTATCCGGACGAGATCGTGCTCCGGCCGGCGCTCATCCACCGGAAGTTCCAGTCCACCATCCGTGTCATCGTTGATGGAACGCCGAACGCCCGAGTGAACCGGGTGTTGCCCGACATTGACGTGCTGCGAGACGGCTTCAGTGAGACGACTCGCGCCATCCAGACCTCACGGAAGCGGCTCAAGGTGACACCGCTTCTCATCTGGACCGGAGTGCTCATCCTTGGCACGGCGGGTCTCGTCATGAGCCTGGTGGTCTACGCGTTCGACCCACGTGTTTCCGCGCCCGTTGGTGGCATCAGCATGCTGATCATGATGATCGCGCTCGTGGGAATCATCGTGGTCGGTATCTACCGCTTCTTCCGTTGGGTGGGTAGGAACGTCGAAGCACGATCCGGGCTGCGATAGGAGGCTGCGATGGAGTGGGTCGCAGCCGTTGTCGCCCTTGTCTCGGCGGTAGCCGCGCTTTGGCAGGCTCTCGAAGCGCGCCGTGCACGGCGGAGCGCACAATCCGCCGCCCACGATGCGGGAGACCACGAAGCGCGCGCAGCGGCAGCGGCCGAGAGAATGGCGGTTGCTCTCGAGGAGCAGAATCTACGTGATCGCATCGACCGCGAACGGTACGAGAACCCATGGAACGTCACGACCGAGCGCTACGACTCCGGGATCGCCGTTTCGTATCGACTGGGCGGGGCGGAAGCCATTACCGACGTCAAGGTGGGCAAGACCGTTGAGCGGGAACGCGTTGAATCCAGAGATGCCATTCCTAACCCCATGCGTCCCGGCCAATCGTTCACCATGACGTGGTCTCAGACCTACGCCTCCGTTCGTCAGCTCGACCTGGTTGTGTCTTGGACGAGGTCCAACGGCGAGCGTCACGAGTTCCCCTTCACACTGCCGTAGGGGGATTCGAGGCATCGGGAGACCACCAGGCCACGGATCAGCACCGCGACGGCTCGCGGAACGGGACCTTACTCGGATCGGTCAACCGAACGCCCCGTTCATCGCGAGATCGGAGAGGGCTGATACCGCAGCGCTCGTCGCACTCGAGACAGCGGCGATGCCGAGTTTGTCCGCGACCTCGCGGAGCTTGCCGGCGCGTTTGACGATCTCACCCGTTTCGGCATCAGGCTTAGAGACGACCTCGTGGAGCGCGGTGACAGCCGCTTCAAGATCTGTCGTGTCGGCATCGGTGGTCTGGGCGACCGCTCTCACGGCGTCTAGAAGTGGGAGGACATCGCTGACACTCAAGCCCGCGGAGGCGGTTGCTCCGGGACCGATGGCCGTCGGGCCGGACGGATGCACGACCGTTGTCGTGTAGACGTCCCCGAGATGACCGATGCGTTGCTGCACAGCGGCGTCGACGTCCTCCCGCCGGGGCAGCTCCGTCAGCGGTGTGGTTACGGTCAGATCAGCTATTACGTCGACGAGCTTCGTACGGATCTGCCCGAGGAGACCCGAGATGGACGTCCCCGAGAGAATGTAGGACATATTCACAATGGACTGAAACGGTCCCAGTTCTCGATCCCACACGGTCTGAGCAGCTGCCAGCCCGGGCGGTTTGAAGCGAAGCGACTTTTCCTGTGCTTGACGCTCGAGCTCTTCGATCGGCTGGGTGAGATACAGCAGCTCGGGCACGTACTCCTGGGCCGCCTGGGGTAGCTGCCAGCGTGTGATTATCTGTCCCTTTGTCCACGTGCTACCGCTGATCGAGTCGACAGTGATCGGGACGCTCGGCAGCTTTCGATAGTCGGGAATTGTGGATTCGTCCGTGTAGCCGTTGAGTTCCAGTCGAGCCCAATCTCGTAGCGCGCTCGAGCCGGTCTCGGCGCCGAGCAGCAGACACTTGCGTAGCAGCCCGGCAAGAGGCTCTGTCTCGTCGAGGGCGCGGTCCCGAAGCGATCGCAAGAGCGAGTCGGTCATGTCGGAATCCTAGGTGTCACCCACGACATCGCGGACCCACCGGCTCGCGGACGTTGCGAAACCGACGGCTTCCCAGATCCCCAATTGGACACCGTGACTCCATCCTCGTTTCCAAGGTCAGGAGCCTCCACCAACCCAGGGCACTTCAGTCGCCGTAACACTCGCATGAGATGCCGTCGGGCGGTCGCCTACCAATGGCGCGACCCAGCGCTACTGTCGCCTTCATGAGAGGCGTTCGCTGTCCGACTACCCGCGCTCCGATTGAGACCGAGGCCGAGGCCCGCACGATCGCGGCCGGCGTGTGGAAAGGGGCAACAGCGATGCGCTGCCCTTACTGCGGATGGTGGAACGTCGTCGGCAACGGTAGTCCCATCGAGCGACCGAGCAAGCCGATGCGCCCGAGGCGCAGGCGCTGACACGGTAGTGCCTGAATCCGTGGCAATCGCGCCCTTCCGGGCCGGCGAGCAGCCCGGTGGTGCATCATCACCGCTAGAAGGGAGAAGCGTTGTCACAACACGCGTCGCATGACCACTACATCAGTCGATTTCACATGCGCAGATGGGCGACGTCTAACAACCGCGTCACCGTTCTCGCTCGGGGCTGGAGTGAGCCTAAGCAGCTCGAGATCGGTAAGAAGGTCGCCACCGAACTTGGTCTGAACGCTCCGTCGGCAGAGGCGGCATACGGGAAAGTCGAGAGTGCTTTGAGCCGCGCTCTGGAGCGCCTGCTTGATAAGTCCGCGACCCCGACCGATCGCGACTGGAACGCGTTGCGGGAGTATGCCGTGCTCGTCCATGACCGGTTCCCCGCGTTCCGAGGATCCGCGGCTAACGAGAAGGGTCTTCCTGGCGGGAACGCCATGATGGTGCCGAATCCGGCGCACTGGGGTCGCATGGATGACGCCACGAGTTCACTCGACCAGCTGGCAACGGCTATGGGCCGCGAAGCACTTAAGGCTGAGCGGTTGCAGCACCTCCCATTTGCCGCGGGTGTACTGCCTCCCATGATGCAGATCCTTCACGCTGGACCGATGCTGCTCGGTGATGCCGGTATCCATTCGATCTCGCTAATCTCCGACGGGGGTCGTCAACGGACGTTCGTTGCGATGCCGTTGTCGCCGAGCGACCTGATCGTGTTCGGCGAGCAGCTTCCAGAAGATCACGAAGCTTCTGACCTAGATCGGATGTTGAATATGAAGATAGCGATGGAATCGACGGTAGTTGTCGACACCGTCGAAGCTCCCGTCGTAAACGGATTTGTCGCGGAGATGTGGAATCATCAGCCCGGGCCTAGTGGCGCGGGGGTTCCTCAAGCAATCCGCGTTTTTGACAATCTTGAAGATATTCCCACTCGGCGTGATACGCCGAGTGGTCCGTCAGTATGACTTGCTGGCCAACGAGGATGTAACGTTCACCTGTTGGCATTTCTCAGAGGTTGATCGTGACCAGTATTGTCATTTTCACGTCTTCCCGAGCAGGTGATGCGCGCGCATGCTGGCTTGTAAATGGATCCTACAAAACGCATCACGACATTCGCTCATGATGCAGGTATCGGGTTTCGCGGAGCTTACGCCGCGACAGCAGCACGCCATGCTGATTGCCATGCGCGTCTGTAACGCCATGGAGGACTTCCACGTCGAGCATCTGTCGGACAAGCAGATGGCGGCGCTGAATCCGATCATCCGTCAAGCCATCTTCGACACATTGGTCACGATCGAACAGGTCGATGACCCGGACACGGAGGGTGACTTGGCCTGGCTGATTAGGATGATTCGCGACTCCTGGGAGATCCCAAACGCTGGATATCGGATCACCGAGAAGTAGGGTGTTGCCGGCCCCACTGAGATCTACGGGTTCGACGCGGTCCGCTCAGGCCGTGGCTGTATGTCCCCGGCCTCGGCCGTTTCCTGCAGGTCGACCCTGTAGAGGGCGGAGTCGACAACGACTACGTGTGGACTACCGACCCTGTCGGCAGCTCAGACCTATCCGGTCTTATACGGAACAATTGCACCACGTGTGGATCGGGCGAGGTTCGCAGGGGTCCGTTCGACGACTGGACAGAAGAGCAGTGGGCCTACGAGCGCGACCTAGAATGGAATACGGCGTCGATCCTGCTCCTGTTCGTGCCGGGCGGTGTTGGGGTGGGCGCTGCTCGCGTCACGGCGACCACTGTAATCACACTGGGCATATACATTGTTCCCACGACGATCGTTGTCAAGTGGGTCGCAAAATCAGGACTTCCGTATGTCGGCCGATCCATCGCGATTGACACGCGTTTGGCGCAACACGTCGCTGTGGGAAAGATCACGCCGGAAGCTGCGTCCCAGGCCATCAGGATCTCGGTGCGGGGCGACATGCGTTCACTTCGCGCGGAAGAGCAAAGGCAGATCAACAGGCTGGGGCTCCAAAACCTTGCCAACAAGAGAAATGAAATCGCGCGACGAAACTGGTTGAACTTTCACGTCTATTAAGCGAGGAATCAACAAGATGGATATGCCTCAGCCGGGCCTTGGTCTCTTCTCGAACGAGAATGGGCTGGTCGTCCGTCGCGGCCCGATGGACGTGGTCCCGTACGCTGTGTTCGAGGGAACGCCTCCGACGCCGAGGCAGGTGAGTGAGGTCGTGTCGAGAGGGTACGGCCTCCACTTCGTCGGCGCGCACTCGGATCTACGCTTCTTGACCGGCTCGGGACTAAGTCATCTGTCGGTCTCGGGGTACGATCTCGACACGCGAGTAGTGTCCGAGCTGCGGAGTCTCGTCTCCCTACATTTCCTGGTCGCCGAGACGCCCGAGACGAACCTCTCCGGGCTCGATGCCCTGCGTCGCTACTTTGGCTTTCTTCGAGATTTCGAATCGGCCCTTCGAGCGCCGAACCTTGAGGTTGCGGAATTCCACGAGGTCCACGAGGGTTCTCTGCCGGGAATTCCTCGTCAAATTCGTGAATTGACTTTGCATGGCGCGCGGCAGGTGCGAGAGCTTCCTTTAGAGGAAGGGATTGACGCGCCAGAACTGCGGGAGCTCTACCTTCACGGGTGTCGGCGTTTCGATGTTACCTCACTGACCGCTTTTCCGCGTCTCGAAATGCTGACACTCGAGTCGATTTCGAATGTCGTGGAGATTGGTTCCTTGGCCGACCTTCCGACGCTCAGGCAATTGAGCGTTCTTCAGTGCCGATCGGCTGATGGGATCGCCTCGCTTGCTGAGGTGCGCGGCCTGGAGGTTCTCGTCGTGGGCAAGCTGGCTGAGGCAGTCCGGGATCTTGCAAACCGTGCGGACCCTCGATGGACGCTTCTCAAACGCCTTTGATGCGTGACGAGTGAGGTCCGAGCTCAATTCGGTGTCGGCGACGCTTCGGAAGCGGCTGAGCTTAGACTCCCGCCGCGAGGGCGGCGTTCGACGCCTGCCCTCACGAAGGCTTGACGGACACCGCTATAGCTGACCTCGAGGTGCGCAGCGATAGCCATGAGCGACTTGCCGTTCTTGTAGAGCGCAGTTGCTTCACGGACCTGCTCGTCACTCAGCGGCTGGCAGCGGGCCGAACGCCTTCGCAGCGAAGCAATTTCAACAAGCCGCCCTTCGAGATGGAGTACACCACGCAAAGGGAGGGCGTCGTCGCTCCAGCCTGGTACTTCTCGACGATCTCAGTGGCGAGAGCTTGTTCAAGTCGTCGGTGCAGGAGTCGCTGTGTCTGCTCAGGGGGAGTGGTCGAGCCGCTCGGACTTGCCGCGAGGCCAGCCAATTTCCGCAGATCCACCAGAGCTGGCGGTAGGAGCGCCGATTTATTCGAGTAGCTGTGTACTGGCGCTACATCCCAGAGGTGCTCGCCCTCCTCGTCGACGCACTGTCTCCACGAGTTGGTGCATTCTCGCCCTCGTCATCGCAGGCGCGCAGGCACACCCGCAGCGCTTCGGAATCTGGTCGTGCCACGGCGGACAACGACGACGACGTATGCCCGTTCGCTCGTGAGCGCTGCAAATCTGGCTATCTCACCGCGCCGAGGTGTCGACGAACGGAAGATACCAATCCTCGATGCACGTCATCGTCGATGCGTTGACCTGGTGGCGGAGCGACAGGCCGTCCCGGTGTGCATCCACGAGATGGGCCGAACGCAGAACGGCCAGGTGGTGAGACGCCGTGAAACGGGAGATCTCCAGAGCCGCTGCGAGCGAGGAAACCGATCGCGATTCGCCGTTCGATGCTGCGGCGACTTCCGACATCAACTCGAGCCGGATGCCGTTACCCAGAGCCGTGAAGATCTGCGCGAGGCGTTCGGGGTCGCTCATACCCCATCCCTCGCGGCTCGCCGGCGGCTGGCGGCCGCACCGATCCCCGTCTCGAGCGTGGTCACAGCCGCTTACTGCCCGACGGCCGACGTCTGAAGGTGATTCTTCAGCGGAACAGCGGTGTCCGAAAGATCCGCCGAGGACACACGGGTTCCCTGCTTGACCAGTTGCTTCCCCTGCGCGAAATCGGCGACCGAGTTGACACAGTCCAGGGCGATCACCGTGCTGTCACGGAGATAGATCACGCTGAACGAAGGATCGTTGACGCTGCCGCGGAGGACGGCCTCATCGTGTCCACCCTGGAGGCCGACCGTCTGCAACTTCACGTCGTACTGGTGAGACCAGAACCACGGTGCTGCCGTCTTCGGCCGCTCCGTCCCGAGGATTGCGGAGGCGACGGCCTTTCCGTGCTCGATCGCGTTCGGGACGGACTCCAGGCGCACCCGCTGGTCGTGAGCATATGCGCTCTCGTAGTTGGCGCAGTCTCCGATCGCGAACACGTCAGGAAGCGACGTGCGGAAGTCGCCGTCGACGTCGATCCCGTTGCTCACCCGCGCGCCGGCGACAGCCAGCGGTTCGACGTTGGGAATCAGTCCCACGCCGACGATGACGAGATCCGCAGGGGTCATCGTGCCGTCGACCACCTCGACCGCGCGCACGCGGCCGTTGTCGCCGACGATCTGCGAGACGCCGCTCGACAGCAGGACGGTTGCTCCATGAGCCCGATGCAGAGCCGCGTAGAACTGCGAGATCTCGGCGCACGTCACTCGCGCGAGCAGTCGTTCCTGTGCCTCCACGACAGTGACGGCGATGCCGTGTTTCCGCAGCGCGGCAGCGGTCTCGAGACCGACGTATCCGCCGCCGATGATGACGGCATTCCGAGCGGTCGCCATCCTGTCCCGCAGCTTCGAGGCGTCGTCGAGCGTGCGCACGGACAGCACACCGTCCAGATCCGCACCCGGCAGGGAGACCGTCCTCGCTCGGCCACCGGCAGCCCAGATCAGCCGGCCGTACTCGATGGACTCCCCGTCCTCGAGCATCACGGAGTGGGACTCGGCATCCACCGATTCGACGGCGAGGCCCCGTCGGAGATCGATCGAGTTCTTCGCCAGTGCGTCCGAGCTGCGCAGGAGGAACTCCTCGGGCTCGGCGGCGCCCTGCAGGAAGGCTTTCGAGAGCGGGGGTCGCTCGTAAGGAAGGTGATCCTCGGCGCTCAGCAGGCACACGGTTCCGCCGAACCCTCCCTGCCGGAGCGATACAGCAGCCTGCACACCGGCCTGGCCGGCTCCCACGATCAAGACGTCGTATGACGGACCCACGTCGAATCTCATTCCTCCGCGCACCGGGCCGGTGTTTCCGAACAACCTTGTCGCGGCGTTCACCTACCCAACATCGGGAGTACGGCCGCGTCCAATGCGACTGTCGGGAGCGAGTTATTCCCGTGGCTCATGGGTCGGTGGTCATGACTGTGAGGAATGTTTGCGCCGAGAGACCGGAATTGGACGGCCGGAAATGCTGCGGTGACCATGGGATGAAAGTTTGCGGAAGGACAATGTTGTTCTTCTGGCAGAAGACCGAATACGAGATCCTGAACCCCCACTGGTACACGACTCGCGATTACCACGACACGTTCAAGATGATGCGCGACGAAGATCCCGTGCACTGGACCGAGAACGAGTTCTACGGCCGCAACCACTGGAGTATCACGCGGTACGAGGACGTGAAGGAGTACCTTCTCCGCGACGACCTCTTCAGCAACAGGTGGGACACGCGCATCACGCGCTCTCCGAAGCGCCGGACGCCCGAAGAGCGCCACGCGCAGGGGTGGGACATCAACATCGCCACCAACGACAATCCGATGCACGACGTGTACCGCGCACCGATCAACAAGCACTTCAGCGTTCCCGCGATCGGTCGCTTGGGAAGCGAGATCTCGAGCATCGTCGACGAGATCATCGCCGATGTCGCCGACCGTGGCGAATGCGATCTCGTCGAGGACATCGCCGCGGAACTGCCGGTCAAGGTGATCCTGCGGATGCTCGGGGTCCCCGAATCCGACTGGGACTACCTCCGGGAAGCCTCGTGGCAGTGGCTCGCGGCGGCCGACCCTCGATGGGTCATCGACGGGGACCCGGTGGCAACGTCCAACTTCGGCATGCAGAAGCTCATCGATTACTGCCAGGACCTCGCGCTGGAGCGGAGGAAGAACCCCCAGGACGACTTCGCGACCATCATCGGTCAGCTCCAGATCGATGGAGACCCGTTGAGCATTCACGAGATGCGCACGTGGTTCGTCACCATGATCGGCGGTGGTCTCGAGACGACTCGTAACGCCGCTGCCGTCGGCCTGTGGGGATTCATGACCAACCCCGATCAGCGGATCGCGCTCATGGCGGACCGCAGTCTCACGAAGTCGGCCATCGAGGAGGTCCTTCGCTGGGGTACCCCGACCAAGAGCCGTCTGCGCGTGGCGACGCGCGATTTCGACTTCCATGGCAAGCGGATCAAGACCGGCGATTGGGCCATCGGATTCCTCGCTTCGGCGAACAAGGACGAGACAGCGTTCCCCGATCCGCACACCTTCGACATCACGCGGACGCCGAACGATTCGCTCGCTTTCGGCGCCGGCATCCACCTCTGCCTCGGTCGGGCGCTCGCCCGACTCGAGCTCGCGACCCTCATCCCGCGGGTTCTCGAGACCTTCCCCGACATCCAACCCGTGTCCGACGCGGAGCCGGCCTGGATCGCCGACGTCGGCGTCAACGGCTTCACATCGATGAAGGTGAGCTACACGCCCGCCGCCGTCTCGCCCACTCCGGCAGGTGCACGATGACATCCATCACCTACGTCCTTCCGGACGGCACCGAGCGTCAGGTCGATGCGGAAGACGGCGAGTCGCTGATGCGCGTCGCCCTGCAGAACGACATCCCTGAGATCGTCGGTGAGTGCGGTGGCGAACTCTCCTGCGGTACCTGCCATGTCTTCATCGACCCTGCGGCGCACGGGGTCGACCCGCAATCGAACGAGGAGCGCGATCTTCTCGAGATGGTCGACAGCGCCACCGAGTGCAGCCGTCTCGCCTGTCAGATCACCGTCCGTCCCGACCTCCACGGACTGCGGGCCCGTATCGCTGGAGAAGAGTGATGACGCGGGGCCTCACCTGGGGGCTCAAACGGAGCTTCCGGGACTACGTCGCGGGCATCGACGACGGTGGCGAAACGGCCGACGGGGGCGCGCGGATCGACGGCGCAGGCTTCTTCTTCCCGCTGGTGGACGAAGGGGAGGTCGTGCGCTTCTCGGGCCGCGTCGCTCTGTCGGCGTACAGCGGCTTGCTGGAGCTTCGGATCGAAGACCCGTGGGTGGAGCGCGAGGGCGAAGGGTGGGTGCTCACGATCCTCGATCCCACGTCCCGCAGCCAGCCGCGCGCGCGTCTTCCGCTGTGCGTTCTGACGGAGACCGACTCCGCTGACGACGGCGACGACGGGAGGGGGTTCCGGACGCTCGAAACCCGACTGGCACCTTCCGGAGCGCGGCTGTTCGACGGGGTGTACGTCCCGGGCACACTCCTCGATCCGGTGAGGTTCGTCGGCGTTCAACCGCCGTCCGAGATCGCCGCGGCCACCCGCGGCTAGGGTCGCCCCATGATCGACATGCACCGGCTGCGCCAGTTCTCGGTTCTCGTGCGCGTGGGTAACTTCACCCGCGCATCGCAAGAGCTGAATATGACCCAATCCGCCCTGTCTCGCAGCATTCAGGCGCTCGAGGAACACCTCGGCACGCGGCTGCTCGACAGGGAGCGGGGTAAGACGGGGGTCAGCCTGACCCTGGCCGGCACCGACCTCTACGAGCGGGCAGAGGACCTGCTCGCTCAGTTGGACGATCTCGAGTCGAGCGTCTCCGGGGTGGCGGAACGACCCGTCCGGCGCCTCCGGTTGGGGATCGGTCCGATGCTGGGAGCGGCCCTGCTGCCCACGCTCTTGCAACGGCGCCTGGGATCGGAACCCAACCTCGCGATCAGCGTCTGCACGACGACGTCCGACCTCATGACGAGCCTGCTCCTGGACGGCGATATCGAGTTCTACCTCGGCTTGGCGCCCCTGAAGTACCGGCCGACACGGATGCGCCAGAGCGTCTTCGCCACGTTCCGGCCCAATTTCTTCGTCCGGCCGGGCCACCCTCTCGCCGGCCGGGAGACCTTGTCGAGCCACGATCTCTCCGCGTTCCCGCGGATCTCCGGCACCGCCTGGGACGAGAACCTCATCTCTCTGGGCAATGAACGGGACCGCTACCTCTTCTCGACGACGATGCAGGTCGACAACTACGAGATTCTCGCCGAGATCGCGCGCAACTCCTCCGCCATCCTGATCAGTTCGTTGATGCGCGCCGAAGAGGGGCTCGTGCGTCTTCCCGTCTCACTCGAACTCGCCGCGCCGTACAGCGAGCTCCACATCTTCTCGCTCGCCGGCGCGCGCCTGTCGCATGCCGCCGAGAGCTTCATCGAGGAACTCCGAGCCGAGTACCTGGCCGCGACCACGGCGCCGGATCAGATCTTCCCTTCACCACAACTGCCGCAACGACAGCGGCGAGAAAGCGAACGCGAACATGACCCTCAATGAACTGCAGAGGACGCAGCAGATCGAGGAGTACTTTTCCACTCTCTCGAACTGGGGCCGTTGGGGAACGGACGACCGATTCGGCACCCTCAACCTCATCACCCCCGAGGTGCGCCTCGAAGCCATGAAGGCGGTCAGGACGGGTACCGCTATCTCGCTGGCACGCAACCTCGACTCCGCCCATCCCGATCCGTTGCACTCCGGTGTGACCAACGTCCAGCGGCAGTCCAAGATCGGCGAGGTGCAACACGTCCTCGGGCGGACTGCGAGGTGGGATGCGGTCGGAGAGGAGATCGTCATCAGCCCTCACGGGGGCAATGCGCACCTCGATGGCCTGGGGCACTACTACTGGGACGGCTTGTTCTACAACGGCTTCTCGGCGAGCGAGTCGAACGATGTGGTCGGCTCGGCGCACCTCTCCGTGGCGGATGCTTCTCGGGGAATCATCACACGTGGGGTTCTCCTCGATATCGCGGGATTGTTCGGCGTCCCCCACGTGGAGCGCGGGTACGCCGTGACCCCCGACGACTTGATCGCCGCAGAGAAGCGACAGGGGGTCGAGGTTCGGAGCGGTGATGCTCTTCTCATCCACACGGGCAACGCGGCCGCGATCACGTCCGAGGGTCCGCTGTACATCGACGGCAAGCACGGTCCGCTCGACGGGGTGCAAGCGGGGCTGAGCGAATCCTGCCTGCCCTTCCTTCATGAGCGAGATATCGCCGTGATGGGTGCCGATGGCACCCACGACGTCCAACCCTCTGCCGTGGACGACTTCGATTTCGTCCGGCCCATCCACGCGGTGAGTCTCGTCGCCATGGGGTTGTGGTTGATGGACAACCTCGACCTGACCGAGCTGGCCGGCGCCTGTGCCGAGCAGCAGCAATGGGACTTCCTCCTCACCGCCCTGCCGTGGCGGTTCGTCGGAGCCACTTCGAGTCCGCTCAACCCCGTCGCCGTCCTCTGACGCGCTTTCTCCCGCCCTCCCGCCGAGGGCTTCGTTCGCCGTGCCCGCCGGGCGCGGAACGCACCTTCGCCACAACCGATTGACGACCCCAAGGAGCATCACCATGACCACGAACGATCAGTTCACACCGGATCGGCTGGCAGACCGCGCCGAGATCCAGCACCGCGTCCATCAGTTCTGCCGAGCGGTGGACCGCCTGGAGCTGGACATCCTCAAGGAGGTGTTCCATGCGGACGGGATCGACGACCACGGGACGTACAAGGGCGGGGTCGACGGGTTCATCGAGTGGGTGTCGAAGCGTCACGAGACCATCACCTACTCGGCGCACCACGTCAGCAACACCACGATCGAGTTCGCCGACGCCGACTCGGCGTTCGTCGAGACCTACTTCATCGTCTGGCAAAGCGTGAACCCACAGGCGAGCCTCTTCGCCGCCGGCGTCAACGCGGGTCCGTTCGAGATGTTCTCCTCCGGTCGTTACGCCGACCACTTCACGCGCAAGGACGGCCGGTGGGCCATTCAGAGCCGGACCACCATTCCCGGCTCCGCATCCAAGACGGTCGGAAGCGACGAGCTCGGGATGGCCTCCGGCTTCGCCGTCGGAACGCGCGACGCCGACGACCCGGCACTTCAGCTCCGTGCCCGGTTGGGCTTGTGAACCCGCCCGAGCACGCGAACGCATTGATCGAAGGAGCACACGCATGAGCGCCACGGCCACCGCACTCGTCCAGACCGGACCGACCGACACCGAATTCCAGGAGATCCCGCTTCCCCGACTCGTCCCCGGATCCGCCCTTCTCCGCGTCGAAGCCAACGGCATCTGCGCCAGCGACATCGACGCGTTCGAAGGGCACGGCGGCGGTTTCGACCCTGCGGACATGTCGCAGTATCCCCGCATCAACGGGCACGAGATCGTGGGTGTCATCGAAGACGTGGGGGAGGGGATCGCCGGTCGCAAGGACCTCCGGGTCGGGGATCGGGTCGCGGTGAACCCGTGGCTCTCCTGCGGCAACTGCGACGCGTGTCGCCGGTCGCAGCCTCAGTTCTGCCAGGGCATGCCGTGGGTGCGCAGTTGCTACGGCTTCATTCCGACCACGATCGGCGCGGGACTGTGGGGCGGTTACTCGACCCACGTGTACATCGATCCGAACGCCATCCTCTACACGTTCCCGAACGAGGTGAGCGCGCTGGACGCTGCCCTGTGGAACCCGCTCGCCAGTGGCATCCAATGGGCGGTGAAGGATGCCGGGGTGACACTCGGGTCGAAAGTCGCCGTGCTCGGCTCCGGCCAGCGGGGCCTCGCGTGCGTGGCCGCGGCCAAGGCCGCCGGTGCCGGAGCCATCCTGGCGACGGGACTGTCCCGGGACGCCCACAAGCTCGCGCTGGCCACTCGCCTGGGAGCCGATGTCGTCGTCGACGTCGAGGTGGACGACGTCGTGGCCCGCGGCGCCGAGCTCACCGGCGGCAGCGGCTTCGACATCGTCATCGACACATCCCCGGGAGCCGAACAGCCGATCCTGGATGCCATCCGGATGCTGCGCACCGGGGGGACTCTCGCCAGCGCCGGGATCAAGGGACGCCCGCTGACGCAGTTCCCGATCGACGCCCTCACGACCAAGGGCATCCGCATGATCGGAGTGCTCGGGACCAGCCATGAGGCGCAGCAGATGGCCGCAGATCTCGTGATCAGCGGCTCCCTGCCCCTGCACGAACTCCGGACGCACACGTTCGGGTTCGACCAGTTGCCCCTCGCGCTCGAGGTTCTTCAGGGACGGGTCGAGGGGGAGTACGCCATCAACATCGTGGTCGAGCCCGAGTTCCGCGCCGCCCCGTGACCGTTCGATACAGAAAGGAATGACAATGACAGGTCTTCTCGCACGGGCGGAATTCGATCGGCTGATCGACGCCGGCACGGTGCCGGCCGGGGCGTTCATCATGTCCACGGACGCTGCCGTGACCGCGCTCTACGCGGACGTCGGCTTCGACTGGGTCCTCATCGACCGCGAGCACGGTGTGATGGACAACTCGGACATGCGGGCTCACCTCATGGCCGCGCAGGCCAACGGCGCGGTCGCTGTCGTGCGCGTCCTCGAGAACAATCCCACGCTCATCCAGCAGTCGCTCGACGCGGGCGCGCAAGGGATCATGGTGCCGAAGATCGAGACGGGCGCGATGGCCGAGCGTGCGGTCCTCGCCTCTCAGTACCGAAAAGGCGGCCGAGGCATGTGCCCCGTCGTGCCCGCGACGAATTTCACGGGGGCGGGGTGGTCGACGCATTCGCGCACGACGAACGAGAACGTCCTTCTGATCCCCCTCATCGAGACGATGCGCGGGGTGGAGAATGTGGCGGAGATCTGTGCCGTCGACGGCGTGGATTACCTCTTCTTCGGACTCGCGGACCTGTCGCAGGACCTCGACATCGACATGGAGCGAGACATCGATCAGCTCATCGTCCTCTGGGAGAAGGTCGCGACCACCGCTCATGAACACGGTGTGCGCGTCGGGGCTCCCCTCGGCTACGGCTTCGATGCCCTCGCCGACTTCGGCAGCCTCGACAGCGATCTCAGTACGCTCCGTACGGCAGCGCAGAAGTCCATCGCCGGGTTCCGAGCGAGTTCCTCGGGCTGAGGGCAGTGGCGGGGGAGGGGACGGTGCTCGATCTCATTCGGCTCGCCCACGTGGTCACCATCGCACGCGAGGGCAATTACAACGCCGCCGCAGCCAGCATCCCCCTCTCCCAGTCCACCCTCACCCGAAGCGTGCAGGCCGTGGAATCGCAGTACGGAATCCAGATCTTCGAGCGGGGGCGGTTCGGGGCGCGATGGACGGAGGAAGGCGCTGACTTCGTCGAGATGGCGGAGCACGTCCTGCGGCGGAGTGAGGCGGACTCCGATGCGCTGGCGGCATTCGGTCGCCACGGACCGCGAACCGTGCGCTTCGGAATGGGGTCGATTGCGGCGGCACTCTTTCTTCCGCGCCTTCTTCGACAGCTGGATGCCTCCGTGTCCGGTGTCCGAGTGGTCGTCGAATCCAACGATGGTCTCCGCGCGCTTCTTCGAAGCGGTCAGATCGACTTCTTCCTCGGTGGTATCCCGCGGGAGTCGAACGGGTTCGCGGCAGCCCACCACTTCCTCGTGTCGCGAGTGCCCGGCGGCGACCTGTGCGCTCTGGTCCGACCGGAGCATCCTCTTGTCCACAGCCGTGACCGATCCGCGCTTCCCGCGTTCCCCGTCGCGGCCGGAGCGTTCATCCGCGACCTGGACATCGACCGCATCCTGCCGGGCATCCGCACCCGGGGGCCGGCGCTCGAGATGGACAACTACGACTTCCTCGCCCGCCTCGCGGGGGAAACGGATTACGTGGTCATCGGCAGCGCCTTCCTGCCCGTCATCAGACCCGAATTTGGACTGGTTCGGGTTCCCGGCTCTGATATCCGGGAGCTCCCCCTCGACTGGGGTCTCGTTCGGGCCGCGCAACGGCGGAGCCCCGAGGGTGCGCTCCGCGTCGCGCAGAGCCTCTTGGCCTTGGTGAATGAACCTCTTCTCGCACAGCACCCGTAGCACTGAGCCGACGCCGGTGGGATGCTCAGCCACCTTCCATGCGATGAACGCATCGAACGTCGCGCAAACCGTATTGGACGGCGAATCCGCCTCCGTGATGACCTGACCACAAGCCCGAGGACGCCGACCAGCCGGCCCAGCCGCACGCCGGCCCACGCGACCTTGCGTCAGCCTTCCGCACGTCATCGCGTGCGGAAGCCCACCAGAGAGGATCAAAGAAGATGTCTCACTCATCACTCCAACCGATTCCCGACGATCTGAGACTCAGTGCGCGTCTCGATCGCCTTCCCCTGACACGAAACCACGTCCTGTGGCTCATCGTTCTCGGCATAGCGATGCTCATCGAGGTCTTCGACAACACCGTCTTCGCCTACGTCGCGCCATCGATCCGGGCGAACTGGGGGATGTCGATCGCCGAGGTCGGACTCATCACGTCCGCCGTCTTCGTGGGAATGCTGATCGGTGCGCTGGTCGGAGGAAACCTCTCCGACCGGTTCGGCAGACGGCCGGTCCTCATCTGGGGCTCCGTGTTCTACTCGCTGATGTCCCTCGTCTGCGCGTTCGCTCCGAACTTCGAGGTCCTGGCCGTCGGTCGCGTCTTGACCGGCGTCGGCGTACAGGCGGCGACGGGCGTTCTGCTCGTCTACGCGGGCGAGATGTTCCCCCGTTTCGCCCGCGGCCGCTCACTCGCCGTCGTGACCTTCCTCGGTTTCGTCGGGGCACCCGTGACCTCCCTTGCCGCGCTGGCGATCGCCCCCACGGGTGTGGAGGCCTGGCGAATCGTCTTCGGTATCGGTGCTGCCGGCCTCGTCATCGCCATCGTCGCCGCGATCTGGCTTCCGGAGAGCGTCCGCTGGTTGCTCATCAACGGCAAGAACAGCGAGGCGGAGCGTGTGGTCGTCGGTCTCGAGCGCTCCGCCGCTCGGAGTGGCAAACCGCTCGGCCCGCTGGAAGCGGACGTGCCTGCGCCGCCCCGGGGGTCGTTGCGTGACCTGCTCCGTCCCGACATCCTGAAGCGCCTGATCGTCACGTCCGTCGCGTTCTTCCTCTACATCTACTGCAACTACGGGTTCATCTCGTGGGTCCCGACGATCCTGGTCGACCAGGGGGCGGCACAGGCGGACGCCCTGCGGTTCGCGACGGTGCTCTCCTTCTCCACCGTCGCGGGGCCGCTTCTGATGTTCTTCGTCGCAGACAAGATCGAGCGCAAGACCACGATGCTCCTGGCTTCTCTGGTCGGGGCGGGCTCTCTCGTCGTCTTCGCCTTCGCTTCCGATCCCACGACGAGCCTCGTCGCGGGGTTCGGCGCTCAGCTCGGGTTCTCCGTCATGGGGGTGGTGCTGTACACCTACGTCCCCGAGGTCTTCCCCACGAACGTCCGAGGCGCGGGATTCGGCGTCGTGAGCGGTTTCGCCCGCATCGCGGGCATCATCGCGGGGGTCAGTGTCGCCGCCATCTACACGGGATTCGGCTATCAGATCCTCTATTCCGTCCTCGCCATCGGGCTCCTGGCGGCGGGGATCGTCGCGGGCGTCTTCGGTCCCAAGACGACGAACCGGTCCTTGGAAGCGATCTCCGACGCCTCCGTGCTCGGTGAGGTTTCGACGGAGCGCACTCCGAGCGTCCGCGTTCGCTGACCGACACCCGGAGGAATCACTTCTGTGAGAAAGGCAAGCGAATGACATTTCCCATCGTGCAGGACAAGGTCACCATCGTCACCGGGGCGGCCATGGGCATGGGGCGCGAGACAGCAATCCTGTTCGCCGAAGCTGGAGCGAAGGTGGTGGTCGCGGACTTCAACGAGGAACTCGGACGCCGGACCGCCGACGACATCGTGGCGACGGGCGGGGAGGCCATGTTCCACAAGGTCGACATTTCGAAGGGTGTCGAGGTGGAGGCACTCGTCACGGCCACCGTCGCGGAATATGGCCGCCTCGACATCGCGGTCAACAATGCCGCCCTCAAGCCGGACTCGTCACCGATCGATGAGTTTGACGAACAGTACTGGGACAGGCTCATGGCGGTCGACCTCAAAGGCACCGCACTGTGCATGAAGTATGAGATCCGACAGTTCGTGCGGCAAGGCGGGGGGACGATCGTGAACATCTCGTCGATCAACGGCTTCAAACCGACGCTCAACAGTTCTGGATACATCGCCGCCAAACACGGTGTCGTCGGGTTGACCAGGGCCGCGGCGCTGGAGTTCGGCCCGCAGAACATCCGGGTCAACTCCATCGCGCCGGGCGCGATCCGGACGCCGATGCTGGATGCCGTTCTGGCGACGCAGAATCGCACGATCGAGGAGATGGTGCCCTCTGTCAGCCTCGTCGGTCGTCTGGGCGAGCCCCGCGAAGTGGCTCAAGCGACGCTCTGGATCGCGAGCGACCTCGCGTCCTACGTCCACGGGACGACGCTCCACGTGGGAGGCGGGTTCGAGCTCCTCTGAGGCCCGCGAGAGCGCCCGACGGAGCTTGACCCGGGGACTGACTCCCGTCC
>NZ_CAKKMM010000031.1:0-20994 GCF_918698205.1 Microbacterium sp. Bi128
GCCTACCCGGGCGCCCCGCAGGCTGCGCCCGCCGCTGCTGCCCCCGCGCGTCGGGACATCCCGACGAACACCGTGTGGATCTGGCTCGTCGTCGCGCTGCCGCTCGTGTCGCTGCTGACGCTGTTCCTGTTCGCCTGGTCGACGTTCATCCAGGCGTCGATCTACGCCTCGGCCTTCCCGGAGCAGGCTCCCTACGCCGCGTCGTCGTCGTTGCTGGTGACGGCCGGAACCTCGGTGTTCGGCTTCGTCCTGGCCGGCCTCACGGTGCTGTTCTCATTCCTCGACTGGCGCCAGCTGCGCGCCCGCGGCATCCAGAAGCCGTTCCACTGGGCGTGGAGCCTCTTCGTCCTGGCGATCTCCAGCGGCGGCGTCTACATCATCGGACGTGCCGTGATCCTGCGTCGCCAGACCGGCAAGGGTCTCGCGCCGGTGTGGGGCTGGATCGCGGTGACGGTGATCTCGATCGTCGCCGTCTCGATCTGGTTCTTCGTGATCTTCAGCCAGGTGTTCGCGATCATCGAGCAGCTGCAGTACTACGGCTACTGAGCCGACGGCGACACGTCAGCTCGAGCGGGCCACCAGGACCGCGTCGAGCAGGGCGTGCGCGGTCTCGTCCTTCGAACCGGATGCCGTGGCCACGACGTCCCCGTCGCGCCCGACGATCGTGAGGGCGTTGTCGGCCGTCTCGAATCCCCGGGTCCACCCGACGGCGTTCGCGGCGAGGAGGTCGACGCCCTTACGCACGACTTTGGCCCGTGCCCGCTCGACGAGCTCCTCCTCACCGTCGACGGTCTCGGCGGCGAACGCCACGATCGTCTGGTGCGGGCGACGTGCGGCGACGAGCCCCGCGACGACATCGCGGTTCTCCACCAGCTCCAGCGTCAGCGCGCCGGGGGAGTCCTGCTTGCGCAGCTTGTGCTCCGACACCGCGGTGACGGAGTAGTCGGCGACCGCAGCGGCCATCACGATGACGTCGGCGTCGGGGGCGGTGGCATCCATCGCCCGTCCCAGCTCGTCGGCCGTGCCCACCGCGATCACCTCGACGCGCGGATCGGGCCGCACGTCGGCGTCGAGGTGCGCGGCGACGAGCGTGACCTGCGCACCGCGGTCGGCGGCGGCGCGGGCGATTGCGACGCCCTGGCGACCGCTCGAGCGGTTGCCCAGGAAGCGGACCGGATCGATCGGCTCGCGGGTGCCGCCGGCGCTGACGAGCACCCGCAGACCCGCGAGGTCTTTCGGGCGTGCGACGAGGGCGAGCGCGGCGGAGACGATCTCCTCGGGCTCCGACATGCGACCGGGGCCGCTGTCGCCGCCGGTGAGCGCCCCGTCGTCCGGTCCGACGACGTGCACGCCGCGCGCGCGGAGCACCTCGATGTTGTGCACGGTGGCGGGATGCCGCCACATCTCGGTGTGCATCGCAGGCGCCACCACGACGGGTGCGGTCGTGGCCAGCAGCGTGGTGCCGAGCAGATCGGAGGCCAGGCCCGCCGTCATCGATGCCAGCGTGTTGGCCGTGGCCGGTGCGACGATCACGATATCGGCGGACTGACCGAGCGACACGTGCCGCACTCGCGCGACGTCCTCGTGCACCGAGGTGGTGACGGGATTGCGGCTGATGGCCTCCCACGTGGGCAGGCCCACGAAGCGCAGCGCGTCCTCGGTGGGGACGACGTGGACGTCGTGGCCCTCCTTCACGAGGAGCCGCACCAGGCCGACGGTCTTGTAGGCGGCAATGCCCCCGGTCACTCCCACGACGACGAACATGGCCCCAGTCTCCCAGGTAGATGCCGCCGGGGGTCGAAGCGATGACGAAAGACGGGGATGCCGCGGGCCCCGAGCCGCGACGAGAACAGGGGATGACGCCGATCGCGCGTGTGATGCCGCTCGCCCCGCCACCCCCGCGCGCGCGGGTACCGTGGGAGCAATGTGCACCGTCGTCGTCGAGGTCCCGCGCGAGAGCGGTCAGCCGGTCCGCGTGCTGGCCGTCCGCGACGAAGACCGGAACCGTCCGTGGCGGGGACTCGGGCGATGGTGGCCCGATCAGCCCGAGGTCGACGGCGTGCGCGATGACCGCGCCGGCGGTGCCTGGCTCGCCGTCGACACCGGCGCGCGACGTCTCGCGGTGCTGCTCAACCGCGAGGACCTGTCGGAGCGTTCGGACGACGACGTCGTCAGCCGGGGCGGCATCCCTCTGCAGTCCGTCGCGGGGGTGCTTCCGCCGGAGCCGGAGACCCGCGGGTTCAACCTCGTCGAGGTGGATGCCGGCGGTGTCACCGTCGTGGAATGGGATGGACTCAGGGCGGAGCGCACCCGCCTCGCGCCCGGAACGCACATGATCGCCCACCACAGCCCGGACGACCCGGCCACGCCGCGGATCGGACGGTGGCTCGAGGACTTCCGTCACGCGGGGATCGCAGAGGGCGAGGCCTGGTGGGAGCCGTGGCTTGCCGTCGTGGCGGCGTCGACCGCCGACCCCGCCACGTCGGTGCTGCGTCGTGACGCGCACGACGGTCTCGTGCTCGAATCGCTGCTCGTGTGCGCGGCGTCGGTGGGCGCGGACGGTGTCGACATCCGCGAGGCCGCCGTGGCCGAGCCGGGGGAGTGGGACGACTCTCTCGTCGAGCGCCTGCGCACCGGCATCCCGGTTCGGCCGCAGTAGGCTGGAATGCAGCCCCGCCTCCGTAGCTCAGGGGATAGAGCGCCGCACTCCTAACGCGGGCGTCGCAGGTTCGAATCCTGTCGGGGGCACCACGATCCCGTCGTTTCCGCTCTGCCACACTGGCATCGTGAGCAGTAGCCCCGCGCCGTCCCGTCGCCGCACCGTCCTGTGGTCCGTCGTGTCCGTCGTGATCTTCGCCGCGCTCTACGCCACCGTCGTCGGCCTCTATGCCGGCAGCGGCGATGTCGTGACCAGCGGCGAAGGCGAGACCACCGGAGATACGGTCGCGCTGGCGCTCACTCCCGAGAAGATGGATGCCACGACCAACCGCTTCTCGATGTCGGTGGTGCCCACGCAGGGAGACGACGGCACCGTGACGAACGGTCTGGTCGCGCTCCGCTCGTTCGGGGTGCTCATCTCGGCGGTCGCGGGGTCGAAAGCCACCCCCTTCGAGGACGGCGGTGTCATCGCGCCTATCGAGACCTCCCTGGTCATGGACGGCGAGATCGAGAACTGGCCGTTCGACCGCTACACGGTGCGGACCGTGATGACGGCGATCGAGGAGGAAGCGGACGGCGAGTCCGTGCCCCTCCCGACCACGGTTCAGCCAGCCAAACGCGGCATCCCGGGGTGGGACATCGCTGTCGCCGAGACTCCTCTCGGGGGCGGCATCCTCGCCGTTGACATCACGGTCACCCGATCGGGTTCAACGATCGCCTTCGGCATCGTCCTGCTCACGCTCATGGTGATCATCCCGATCCTGGTGGTGACGGTGGCGGTGATCGTGCTGCGCGGCAAGCGCAAGGTCGAGGTGACCGCGCTGGGCTGGATGGGTGCGATGCTGTTCGCGACGATTCCGCTACGCAACTTTTTGCCGGGCTCGCCCCCGATCGGGTCGTGGATCGACTACCTCATCGTGCTGTGGGTGCTCGCCGCACTCGTCGCCGGTCTCGTGCTGTTCGTCGTCGCGTGGGTGCGACGCGGCCCCGCCTGAGGCGCGGGACCTGCGCCCGGATACGACGATGCCCCGGCACGCGGCCGGGGCATCGTCGCATGGCATCACGCCTGGGTGGTGACGGCGAACTGCACCGATCCCTGCCCGTCGACCTGCGCGTCCAGTACGCGGTCGTCGAGCACCTGAGCGGCGTCGGCGTCGAGGAAGACGCGGGCGCCGGAGTCCTCCACGACGGCGTCTTCGGGCTCCGGCCCGTCGACGACCGAGAGGCGGAACTGCGACTCGGGGGAACCGGCGCCTTCGATGCGCACACCCCCCTGGGCGGCTTCCGGCAGCTGGGCGGTGATGGTCTTGACGGCGGTGGTGGCCTCGTGAGTGAGCGTCAGCATGTGGCTCTCCTTCTGTGTCGACGTCAGGGGCCAGCCACGATTCCGAGAATCGACGGCGGTCTCAACCTCACGGCGCCATTGCCAGGGGATTCTCACGGAGCGCTCAGCGCGTCCGGGACGCGCTCAGGGCAGCAGTCCCACCCGCCGCGCCCGAGCGACCGCGGCGTGCCGGGTCGAGGCATCCAGCTTCGACATCGCCGACGCGAGATAGGACTTCACCGTCGTCTCGCGCAAGTTCAGGGATTCCGCGATCTCGCCGTTCGTGGAGCCGACGGCCGCGCACGCGAGCACGTCCAGTTCGCGACGGGACAGGTGGATGCCGGCTCCCTCGGGGTCGGTCGGAGCGTCGCCCGAGAGTGCGGCCAGACGTGACTCGAGATCCTCCAACCGGCGACGGACCCCGTCGTCGCCGACGGTTGCGGCGATGCTGCGCAGCTGTGCGTAGCTCTGCCGGATCTCTTCGCGCGCTCCGGTGCTGAGGCCGTCGTCGCCCGACTTCGCCGCGGCCAGACGCCGGTCGACCTCGTCGCGCACGCGCAGCTCGGTGCCGAGTTCCCCGGCGATGTCGAACGCGGGGCGCGCCTCACGCTCTCCGAGCGTGGCCTGCCCCCATGAGCCGCAGTAGAGCACGCCCCGGGCGCTGCCACGAACCAGGACCGGCACGGCGAACAGCGTGGCGATGCCTTCCCCCAGGATCGCGCGATCGTAGTCGTGCGTGATCGAGCGGGCCGTGCGGTAGTCCAGCGCGAGGCGGGGGCGTCCTTCCACGAGAGCGCGCCCGCCGAGGCCGCGCTCGGCGTGCACGACGAGCCCCTCGATACTGCGGGTGCGCGCGCCCACGATCGTGGAGACGTGCACGGCGCCGTCGCGTTCGAGGCCGCCGAAGGCGACGGGGAAGTGCGTGCGGCGGGCGAGTTCGGTCACCGCGTGCGACACGAGCGTCGCGTCGTCTCGGAGTGCGGCCGGTGCTCCCACGAACTACCTACTTCCGGGGGTGACGGCTTCGTCGCCGCCTTTCGTAGCGTCGACCCTACCATCGGGATCGCTCGCCGATCCGGTGTTTTTCCCCTTCCGATGCTGCGTGGCATCGGTCTCATGAGGCAAGGAGGCCACATGACGGATAGCAGGATCGACGGCGCCTCGAGCGGCGTCGACTACATCGCGGTCGAGGAGTCCGCCCCGTTCCGGGAACTGAAGAGGCGCCAGCGCAGCTTCGTGTTCCCCATGGCCGTGGCGTTCCTCGTCTGGTACTTCGTCTACGTGTTGCTGTCCTCGTTCGCTCCGGCCTTCATGGCGCAGCCGGTGTTCGGGGCCATCACGGTCGGGCTCGTCTTCGGGCTCGGGCAGTTCGTCACGACATTCGCCCTCACGATGGGCTACGTCGCGTACGCCAATCGTCGTCTCGACCCGGGTGCGGAGCATCTTCGTGTCGAACTCGAGCGGGCTGAGCGGGGTGAGGCGTGAACGAGCTCTTCGGTACCGTGCACGCGGCCGTGCAGACGGTGGAGAACAATCCCGTCCTGAACATCTCGATCTTCGGGGCGTTCGTCGCGGTGACGCTGTTCATCGTCATCCGCGCCAGCCGCAACAGCAAGACCGCCGCTGACTACTACGCCGCGGGACGGTCGTTCACCGGGCCGCAGAACGGCTTCGCGATCGCCGGCGACTACCTCTCGGCGGCGTCGTTCCTCGGCATCGTCGGTGCGATCGCCATCAACGGGTACGACGGATTCCTGTACTCCATCGGATTCCTCGTGGCCTGGCTCGTGGCGCTGCTCCTCGTCGCCGAGCTCATGCGCAACACGGGCAAGTTCACGATGGCGGACGTCCTTTCGTTCCGCCTGAAGGAGCGGCCGGTCCGCATGGCCGCGGCGATCACGACGCTCGCCGTGTGCTTCTTCTACCTTTTGGCGCAGATGGCGGGAGCCGGCGGTCTGGTGTCGCTGCTCCTGGGCATCACCGAGCGCGTCGGGCAGTCGATCGTGGTGGCCGTGGTCGGCGTGCTCATGATCGTGTACGTGCTCATCGGCGGCATGAAGGGCACCACGTGGGTGCAGATCGTGAAGGCGTTCCTGCTCATCGGCGGTGCCGTGGTCATGACGATCTGGGTGCTCGCGATCAACGGATTCAGCCTCAACACGCTCCTGGAGAGTGCCGTGGCCGCCTCTCCGAAGGGGGAAGCGATCCTCGGACCGGGACTGCAGTACGGCGCCAACCCGTGGGACTTCATCTCGCTGGCTCTCGCCCTGGTCCTGGGAACCGCGGGGCTGCCGCACGTCCTGATGCGCTTCTATACGGTGCCGACGGCCAAGGAGGCGCGACGGTCGGTGGTGTGGGCGATCTGGCTCATCGGCCTGTTCTACATCCTGACGCTCGTCCTCGGGTACGGGGCCACGGCACTCGTCGGCTCGGAAGCGATCCTGGCCGCCCCGGGTGGCGTCAACGCCGCTGCACCCCTGCTCGCGCTCGCCCTCGGTGGGCCGATCCTGCTCGGGTTCATCTCGGCCGTGGCGTTCGCGACGATCCTCGCGGTCGTGGCGGGGCTCACGATCACCGCGGCAGCATCGTTCGCTCACGACATCTACGCCAACGTCGTCAAGAAGGGCAATGTGCCGCCCGACGGCGAAGTCAAGGTCGCGCGGCGCACGGTCGTCGTCATCGGCGTGCTCGCGATCGTGGGTGGCATCGGTGTGCAGGGGCAGAACGTGGCGTTCCTGGTGGCGCTGGCGTTCGCGGTCGCCGCGTCGGCGAACCTGCCGACGATTCTGTACTCGCTCTTCTGGCGCCGCTTCAGCACGCGCGGTGCGGTGTGGAGCATGTACGGCGGACTCGGGTCGGCCCTCGTCCTGATCCTGCTCTCCCCGGTGTTCTGGGGCGGACCCACGAGCGTGTTCGCGAACACGGGGGTGGCGATCTGGCCGCTGAACAACCCCGGCATCGTGTCGATCCCGCTGGGCTTCCTGCTCGGATGGTTGGGGTCGATCACATCGAGTCGCAAGGAGGATCCGCGTAAGGCCGCCGAGATGGACGTGCGCTCCCTCACCGGGTTCGGCGCCGAGAAGGCCTCGAGTCACTGATCCGCGCAGCGTCGCCCGGTCCGGCTTCCGCCCGGGCCGGGCGACGGGCGCGTTCCCGCCCCGGGGCTCACGCGCTCGCCGGGTTGTGGCTCACGCGGGGGAGCGCAGTCGATCCGCCCCGGCGACACCGTTCTCGAGGTCCAGCAGGAAGTGCTTGACCTCGGGATGGCCGCCGTACTCCCCGATCGAGCCGTCGGCGCGCACGACGCGATGCACCGGCACGACGATCGAGAACGGCGTCCGGGCGCACGCCGTCCCCACCGCGCGGGCGGCGCCCGGGGAGCCGGCCATGATCGCCACCTCTCCGTACGAGGCGACTTCGCCGTAGGGGATGCGTCTCGTGGCCCGCCCGCGGGAAACCGTCCACGAATCGCCAGTCCAACGGGATCTCGAAGGTCCGCCGACGCCCGGCGAAGTACTCGTCCAATTGTGCGAGCGCTCCGTGGGGCGCGCCGGTGTCGGGCTCGGGCATCACACCCAGGCGTTGCGCAATTGTCGTGCGTGCGATGTCGAGCCCGTCGTGGGCCACGTCGACGTGCACGAGGGCGTCGTCGACGAAGGTCAGCAGGATCGGGGCGAAGGGGCCGTCGTACACGGTGCTGGTCGCTGTGCTCATCCCGTCATCCTCTTCACACGCGTTCTGTCCCGCGCGGCTCCAGAGCCGATCTGTGGACGCCCGACGAGATTCGCCCGCTCGGGAGGAAGAGCCGATCGGCGCGGCGTGTCGTGCAATACCGCGAAACTCGGGCTCACTGCATGCCTTCCCAGGGTGCCCCGCTTAGTCTGGCAGGTGTGTGGCGAGCTGAGGACGGCGTCGTGACGGGCGCCGAAGGCGACGTTCCGACGTCGATCGATCCGGGCGAGCTGCGACTGTCGGAGCCCGGCATCGTGGTTCGTCACGTCGCCGACCCCGAACGCGATCGCATCCGTTCCGAGGCGGCGGCGCTCGGTGGGCGCTCGACGCTCCTGCGTTTCGACGATGCCCTCGACGCCGGCATCGACATCACCAAGGCCCACCCCGGCTCGCTCCCGCAGTTCATCACCGGCCGGGCGACCCTCCTCTCCAACCTCTTCCGCGACGAGGTGGCACTGCGCACCGCACGGATCGCGGCCGAGCGCATCACGGCCAAGAACGTCGAACTGCGCACCGCGCGCGGGCTCGAGCCCGTGCACCTGGCGGTCGGGCTGGCAGCGTGGAAGATCGGGGGAGTCGAGTGGTCGGCTCCCGTGCTGCTGCGCCCGCTCGCCATCCGACGCCACAACGGCGACTTCGAACTCAAGCTCCACGGCGCGTTCATCATGAACCCCGAACTGGCCCGCGCGTTCCGTACGCACCTCGGCATCCCGATCGACAGCACCGCTCTGGCGGGCCTGGCGTACGACCAGGGCGTGTTCAAGCCCCAGCCGGTGATCGACCACCTGCGCCGACTCACCACGCACGTGCCCACTTTCGTGGTGCACCCGCGCCTGATCATCTCGTCGTTCGCCGACGTCGGATCGGGCATGGCGCGCGACACGCAGCATCTCGACGATCCGCTGCTGAACGCGCTCGCCGGGCACCCCGACGACCGCGCCCGCATCACCGTCCGCCGCGCCGACCCGGTCGTCTCGAGCCCGGACGAGCGCGCGCCCGCCGCCGACACCCTGCTCCTGGATGCCGACGCCGAGCAGGAGCGCGTCCTGGCCCGCATCTCCGCCGGGCACTCCCTCGCCGTGCACACCCTCCCCGGCACGGGCGGCACGCAGACGGTGATCAACGCGATCGGGCAGAGCGTCCACGCGGGCAAGCGCGTCCTCGTCGTCAGTGCGCGGCGGTCCACCCTCGACGGCATCCGTCATCGCCTGGCCGGCGTCGGTCTGACCGGGCTCGCCGTCTCACCGACCCACGTCCGTCGCGACCTCATCCGCGCGATCGGCCGGAACGAGAAGACCGAACAGCCCAAGGTCTCCGAGATCGACGATGCGCTCGTGCGGCTGCGGACCGTCCTGCGCGATTACCGTTCGGCCGTCACCGAGCCGCATCTCGCGCTGGGGGTCTCGGCTCTCGACGTCCTGCGGGCACTGACGGCGCTGGCATCCGTCTCTCCGGCGCCCTCGACGTCGGCGCGGTTCGATCTCGCGACGCTGGAGCGCCTCGCCGGGCGTCGCGACGCGGCGGCCAAGGCGCTGGCGACAGCGGCGCGTCTGGGCGAATTCCGTTTCGGTCCCGATGACTCGCCCTGGTACGGCGTGAGCTTCACCCGTACCGAGGACGCCCGTGCGGCGCACGACCTGGCGGGGAAGCTCCACGCCCAGGACGTTCCGCGACTGCTCGAGCGCGGCTACGAGCTCATCGCCCAGACGCGCATGCGCCCGTTCCAGACGGTGTCCGAGCTGGGCGCGTACCTGAAGCTCCTGCAGGGCATTCGCGAGTCGCTCGACCGCTTCAGCCCCACGGTGTTCGAGCGTCCGCTCGGCGAACTCATCGACGCGCATTCACCGCGCCGGGACTCGTCGGCGATGAGCGGTCCGAACCGTCGGCGTCTGCGTCGGCTGTCGAAGGAATACGTACGGCCCGGCGTGCACGTATCCGACATGTACGAAGCGCTCGTCCGCATCCAGCAGCAGCGCACCGAATGGCAGCGCGTGGTGGAGGCGGGCGTCACCCCCGAGGTTCCGCTCGGTCTCGCCGACGTGCACGTCGCCTGGCAGCGGACCGACGCTCTGCTGGGGGAGCTCGACCACATCCTCGGCCGTCAGGGCTCGGAGCGGTTGGCGACCTTGCCGGTCCAGGTGCTCGTGCGCACCCTCGCGGGGCTGGCCGCCGAGTCGACGTTCTTCGACAACCTCGTCGAGCGCGCACAGTTGCGCGGCGAGCTCGCGCGCCTCGGGCTCGAGCAGCTCCTGGTCGAGCTGTCGGTGCGACACGTCCCCGAGGACCGCGTGGGCGATGAGTTGGAGTTCGCCTGGTGGCAGTCCGCCCTCGAGCACCTGCTGCGCACCGACCGGGCGCTCCTCGGAGCCAACACCAGCGTCGTGGACCGTCTCGAACGGGACTTCCGCCTCGTCGACGAGGCGCACGCCGCCGCGGCCGGTCCGTTGCTCGCGGCCCAGCTCGCCACGCAGTGGCGTATCGGCATCGTGGACCACCCCGACGAAGCTGCGGCGCTGAAGACCGCGCTGAAGGACGGTCTGCACACCGCGCAAGAGATCTCGGATGCCGCGCCCACGCTGTTGCGCACCCTCGCGCCGGTGTGGCTGGCCTCGCCGTACGAAGTGCCCGACGTCCCCAGCGACCTCGCGTTCGATGTCGTCGTCATCGCCGACGCTGCGGCGCTGTGCCTGGCCGAAGCGGCGCCCGCTCTCCGCCGGGCACGCCAGGTCGTGCTGTTCGGCGACCCGGTGGTTCAGAAGCCGACGCCGTTCCGGGTGAGCGCGACCCTGACGCCGCTCGCCGACGACGAAGCCGATGACGTCCCCTTCGACGAGGTGTCGGTGTTCGAGCGCATCGCCGAACTCCTCCCGGTCGAGACGCTGACCCGCAGCTACCGCGCCGGCGGCGAGGACCTCGCGGAGCTCGTGAACGACGCGTTCTACGGCGGCGAGATCGTGTCGCTGCCCTGGGCCGGGTCGTATCTCGGCCGCGGCAGCCTGAGCGTCGATTACGTCGAGAACGGCGTCGGCGCCCCCGACCCGGTCAGCGGTGCCGTCGAGAGTCCGGATGCCGAGGTGGCGCGCGTGGTCACCCTCGTCGTCGAGCACGCCGTGAACCGCGCCGCCGAGTCGCTCATGGTCGTCACGGCCAGCCGCAAGCACGCCGAGCGCGTGCGGGCCGCCGTCGAGGCCGCACTCGCGGGCCGCTCCGACGTGGCGGCGTTCGTCGCGCGGGATGCCGCGGAGCCCTTCGCCGTGCTGACCCTCGAGGAGTCCGTGGCCGAGAGCCGCGACCGGGTGGTCTTCTCGCTCGGGTTCGGGCTCACCCGTCACGGGCGCGTCCTCAGCGACTTCGGCGATCTTTCGACCCCCGACGGCGAGCGTCTGCTCACGGTCGGCATGACCCGCGCGCGACGTTCGATGGTGATCGTGTCGTCGATCCGCCCGTCGGCCTTCGACGACGGCCGCCTCGAACACGGCGCGGCGACCCTCATGGGCATCCTCGGCAACCTCGCCGGACGGGGGCGCGACTCGCGGCTCGAAGAACTCGCCGACCCGCTGACCCGCGCTCTGGCGCGGGAGCTGCGCCGGTTGGGAGTCGAGGTCGACCTCGACTACCGCGGACTCCTCCCGCTCGTGGCCCGGTCGGGCGGCAAGGCGGTCGTGGCCGAGAGCGACCCCGAGACGATCGGCGAATCGTTGCGCGAGACGCTCCGCCTTCGGCCGCAGATCCTGCGCCGCCTGGGCTGGCACTACGTGCGCGTGCACGCCTTCGATCTCTACAGCGACCCCGCGGGCGTGGCATCCCGGATCGCGGAGCTGCTCGGCGTCTCGCCCGACGACGCGGCGACCCCCGGCACCACCACCGAGCCCCTCGACCTTTCCGGGTGAGCGGCGTGGCGGAGGAGGCCGAGGCGTCAGCCGACGCCGACGAGGTCCGGCAACCCATCGTGCGGATGCCGGGAGCCCGGCGTGCACGCTTGCTCGCGGCACCCGGGACCAGCGCGGAGCCCGCGCCGGCGGACGACCCCTCGCGAGGGGAAGCGGCCGGGCCCGTGGCATCCGGGCCGAATGACGCGCAACTGCTGCGCGACGTCCCCCCGCACTACTGAGCCGGCGCCGGGCTTGCGAGCGCGCGGCGCTGTCGTTCCGGGCACCACGAGAAACGCGATCCGTGTCGAGAAACGCGAAGAGAGAGCGTTTCTGGACACGGATCGCGTTTATGGATGCCGTGACGGCCGTGACGGCCGTGGTCAGGCGCGGGGCTGACGCTCCAGCAGATCGCGGATCTGCACGAGCAGCTCCTGCTCGGTGGGGAGCTTCGGCTCTTCGCTCTGCTCGACGACGCCGGCGCGGGCCGCGGCGCGGGCCTTCCACCGGTTCATCGGGAAGACGAAGACGAAGTAGACCACCAGGGCGACCGCGAGGAAGCTGATGACCGCGCTCAGGAGCGCCCCGAGCGGAAACGTGACCGTCTGGCCGTAGATCCCCGTGATGCTCGGGCCGAACTCGCCGTTCTCGTTGGCCACATAGAACACTTCGATCAGCGGATTGATGACCGCGCTGACGATGGCGTTGACCACCGCGGTGAACGCCGCTCCGATGACCACCGCTACCGCGAGATCGATGACATTGCCGCGGAGGATGAACTCCTTGAATCCTTGGATCATGACGTGGCTCCCGTTCTGCCGCGTCGCGCGAGAGTCAGGATGCGGGGGCGGACGCGGTCTTCGTCGATTCCGAAGTCGATGATGTCGAAGATCCGCCGGTCGACTCGGATGCCGCGCCGGAGGACGCCCCATTCGACCCGCGGGAGTCGGTGCGGTAGAACCCCGAGCCGTTGAAGGTCACACCGATGGAGCCGTACTGCTTGCGGAGCTCGCCGCCGCACTCGGGGCACTCGGTGAGGGCGGCGTCCGAGAAGGACTGCACCGCGTCGAAACGGTGACCGCACTGCTTGCAGGCGTAGGCATAGGTGGGCATTCGGGTTCCTTCGGGTGTTCAGGCGGCTGAGCCGTCGATGGCGACGGTGCGCGTGGGGGTCACGATGCCCGAGACAGGCTGGTCGTGCACGTCGCGCGGGACCTCGTCGACGAACTCGGAGTCGAAGATAACGGCGTAGACGGGCGGGCACTTCTCCATCGATCCGATGGTCTTGTCGAAGTAGCCGCGGCCCCAGCCCAGTCGCATCCCGCGGCGGTCGACGGCGGCCGCGGGGATGACGAGCAGGTCCACGTCGTTGACGGCGATCGGGCCGAGCACGTCGCCCACGGGCTCGGGGAGTCCGAAGAGGCCTTCGGCGATCTCGGCATCCGGTGTCGCGACCGTCCAGTCCAGCAGGCCGTCGTCCCGCGTGATGGGAAGGAGGACCCGGATGCCGCGAGCCACCGCGTCTTCGACGAAGGCGTGTGTGCCGGGCTCGGTGGTCGTGGAGAGGAAGCAGGAGATGCTGCGGGCACCGAGGCGATCGACGAGCGCGTCGAGCTGGGCCTTGACACCGGCCTCGGCGACCTCGCGCCCGGGCGCCGAGACGTTCTGGCGTCGTTCGCGCAGGTCGGCGCGTAGCGCGCGTTTGGCCTGCTCGATGCTGTCGGGCATGCAGTCAGTGTACGTGGGCGAACGATCGCGACGTGCGCAATTGGTAACAGCGCGGTCGCATGACACCAGTAGGGTATGCGCATGCCTCATAAGCCCTTCAAGGCCGTCATTCCGGCCGCAGGACTCGGTACTCGCTTCCTTCCGGCCACCAAGGCCATGCCCAAAGAGATGCTGCCGGTCGTCGACAAGCCCGCGATCCAGTACGTCGTCGAGGAGGCGACCGCGGCCGGGATCCAGGACGTTCTGATCATCATCGGCCGTAACAAGAACAACATCGCGAACCACTTCGACTCGATGCCCGAGCTCGAGACGAAGCTGCGCGAGAAGGGCGACCACGACAAGCTCGCCAAGGTCGAGCACTCGTCCGACCTCGCCGACGTGCACATGGTCCGCCAGGGCGAGCCGAAGGGTCTCGGTCACGCAGTGCTCCGCGCGCGCAGCCACGTCGGCGACCACCCCTTCGCCGTGCTCCTCGGCGACGACCTCATTGACGAGCGCGACCCGCTCCTCACTCAGATGATGGACGAGTACGACAAGCGCAGCGCCACGATCATCGCCCTCATGGAGGTCGACCCCGAGCACATCCACCTCTACGGTGTCGCGGCGGTCGAGCCGACCGAAGACGAGGGCGTGGTCAAGGTCACGAAGCTCGTCGAGAAGCCCAAGGCCGAGGACGCGCCCTCGAACCTCGCCATCATCGGCCGCTACGTGCTGGGTCCCGATGTGTTCGGCATCCTGGAGCACACCGAGCCCGGCAAGGGCGGCGAGATCCAGCTGACCGACGCACTCGAGGAGCTCGCGAACGGCGGCGGCGACGGTGGCGGTGTGTACGGCGTCGTGTTCCGCGGACGTCGCTACGACACCGGTGACCGGGTGGACTACATCAAGGCCATCGTGCAGCTCGCGTCCGACCGCGAAGATCTCGGCCCCGCGCTCCGCCCGTGGTTCAAGGAGTTCGCGGCGGGTCTGTGACCCGACGGGATGCCATGGATCTCTCCGTCCCACGACGGCACGGTGAGGTGTCGATCCGACTCATCCGCAATCGTGACGCGCGCGTCCTCCAGCAGCAGCTGATCGACAACCGGTCATGGTTGCGACCGTGGGAGGCGACGAGCCCCGACGGTCCGGTGTCGTTCGACATGCGCCTGGGGATCCGGCGTCTGCTCCAGCAGTACCGCGACGGCGTCGGCGTCCCCTTCGTCATGGAGTGGGCCGACGAGGTCGCGGGGCAGTTGAACGTCTGGGGCGTCTCGCGCGGGTCACTGGCGTCGGCGACGATCGGGTACTGGGTCGCCGAGGGCTTCGCCGGTCGGAACATCACGACGATCAGCGTCGCGATGGCCACCGACGTCTGCTTCACCGCGCTGAACCTGCACCGCGTCGAGATCTGCATCCGGCCCGAGAACCATGCCAGCCTGCGTGTGGTCGAGAAGCTGGGCTTCCGCTACGAGGGTCTGCGTCGCCGCTACATCCACATCGACGGCGACTGGCGTGACCACTACGCGTTCGCACTCGTGCGCGAAGAGGTGCCGTACGGCGTCCTCGACCGCTGGGAGCGGGGTCAGGTCCCTCCGGATGCCGCGCGCGTGCCGCCGGCCGACCGGTTGTAACACGGGTGCGCCCCGGCGTTGCGGGTGTTCTGTGGGCGGGGGATTCGCCGAGACTGCATCCCGCTGACATGTCGGCTGCAGGCTGCGGGGGATTCGTCGGCTGATTGATGTCTCGCGACCTCCATATCAGAGGACGCGACACGCGGAAGGATGCCGAGGTGTGACCTCGGCGTGACCTACCGTGGTGCCATGGGTGGACAGGTTCTCGGCGGCGGGGTGATCGTCTTCGTCGCGGTCGCGCTGTGGTTGGTGTACTTGCTGCCCTCGTGGCAGAGCCGTCACCGCTTCACTTCCGCCGAGCGCAACGCCGTGCGGCTGAACCAGGCGCTGCGCGTCCTGGCCGAGACCGCCGAGACCCCGCGCGAAGTGCGTCTGGAACTCACGGCGCGTACGGCTCATCAGCAGACGAAGCTCGCGCGACAGGTGCAGTCGCAGAAGGCGCAGGTCGAACTCGCCGAGGCGAAGGCCCGTCTCGAGGTCGCGCGCCTCGAAGCGGCTCGCGACCGTGACCTCGTCAAAGAGCAGCGCGCCGCCGCCCTCGAACTCGCTCGCGCCGAGCGTGCAGCCGCCGTCGAGGTGGCCAAGGCCGAACGGGCCGCGGCGCTGGAGAAGACGCGCGCCGAACAAGCCGCCGCCGTCGAACGCGCCCACGCCGAGCGTGCGGTCGCCGTGGCTCGGCCCGAACTGCGCCGTGCGCGTGCGCGACGTCGCTTCCGCCTCGCCACGACGTCGTTCGCCGTCCTCGGGCTGATGGCGGCCGTGGTCGGAGGCATCCAGGTGTTGTTCGGTGCCGCGCCCGTGCTGCTCGCCATCGGGGGTGTGGCCGTCCTTCTCTCTCTCACCGTGCTGCAGCGCCTGTCGCGCGTCGCGGCTCGCGCCGTCGCGCGTCCGATCGAGGAGGATGCCGTCCGCCCAGCCGTCGAGGTGCAGGACTTCGTGGCCGCGGCTCCCGCGCCTCGACCGACGTGGACTCCGCGGGAGCTCCCGCGCCCGCTGGTCGCCTCGGCCGGTTCCCGCGCCGCCGCGGTCGTCGACGAGCAACTCGCCCGCGAGGCGCTGCGCGCCGCGGCACGCGAACAGGTCGCCCGCGACATCGCCGCCACCGAGGCTCCCACGCCGATCGAGACCGCGCGCCCGGCGGCATCCCGTCCCGCGCCCTCGGCCTACGCCGCGATGGGCTACGTCGACGACACCGAGATCGAAGACCACGTGCGCCGTCTGCTCGAGCGCCGCGCATCGGGGCAGTAACGCTCGTCCGCACGGCACGCCCGGGTGTCCGCCCGGGGCAGGGGCGTCGAACGTTGCGTGATAGTGTTGTCGAGTTGTCCGGGCCTGTGGCGCAGTTGGTAGCGCGCCTCGTTCGCATCGAGGAGGTCAGGGGTTCGAATCCCCTCAGGTCCACCAAATCCACCGGCGGCGCACCCACACAGGGTGCGCCGCTTCGTCGTTCCCGGCCGCCGATGGCCCGGGTCACGCTCCCTTGAACGAGCGCAGCTGCGCGAGAAGCGCGGGCGCCCCGGCGTCGAAGCGCCGGCCGCCCACGAGCACCCCGGCCGTAAAGACCAGCACGCCCCACAGCGGGCCGACCGCCAGCGCGAGCCATCCGGCGACGCTCGATCCGCCGAACGCGGCCATGGCCGCCGGGATGACGGCCGGCACGGCGATGATCGCGGCGAGGATCCAGCACAGGAAGAACAACAGCGTCATCACGAAGGACGTGCCCGGAACGCGCTTGAACGGCGAGTCGCCCGGCGCGGGCGTCGGGATGACGAGGATCGCCGAGCTGACCGCGCTGACGCCGTAGCCGACCAGCACGACGCCCAGCGAGGCGCCGAGGACGGCGGGGAAAAGGTCCCATCGTCCGGCGATCGCGATCGTCACGGCGTCCGCCAGCACGACGAGGGGGATGCCGATGCTCGCGGCGCCGAGCATCCTGCCCAGGCGATCGGCGCGCCCGCGGATGCCGGTCTGCATCACGGTCGCGAAGGCGGTGCCGTCGTACGAGACGTCGGTGTAGGGGAGCGTCCCGGCGAAGAAGGCTGCCAGCAGACCCGAGAGCGCGAAGAACGGCCCGGCGGTGTCGCCGCCCGAGTAGATGAGCACGATCACCGGGGCGAACGGGAGCAGGATCAGCTGCCGGAGGTAACGCATGTCCCGCGTCCACGAGGTCAGCGAGCGCGCCCACGTTGCGCCGGCGGGGGTGGACGGCATCCGACCGAACCAGCCGAGCGAGCCGGCGCTGCGGCGAGCGCGGGAGCGGGCCGGGGGAGCGACGACCGAGGCCGCGAGGCTCCGCTGCCACAGCACCCACAGCGCCGCGAACGTGGCGACGGCGATGGCGAACTTCGCGAGCGCGGGGAGCCACGATCCGGTGGCGAGGTCGCCCGGCACCGCCCACACCGCGCCGATCGGGGTCCACGAGATGGCGGTCGTGATGGTCTGCAGCTGCGCGCCCTGGCCACTCACGGCGATCACGCCGTTCGTGATCCCGATGAACAACGGGCTGGCGAAGATCAGCAGCGTGAAGCCGATGAGTCCGATGACCTCGCGTGTGCGTCGCCCGCCGCCGAAGCCACCGGCGAGTGCTGCGACGGCGCGGGAGGCGACGACGCAGATGAGCACGCCGAGGGGAACGCACACCACCGCGGCGATCGCGGCGACGGGTTCGCGAGCCCACACGAGGAACGTCGCGAGCGCCCCGAGCGTCGTGGCGATACCGGGGACACCGGTGAGTCCACCGGCGGTGATGGCGATCATCATCTGGCGCGTTGTCATCGGGAACGGCGCGAGCTTGGCCGGGTCGAGGGTCGTGTCGATGCCGGCGGCGAACACCGGCCCCACGACCCATCCGAGGGTCAAGACGGCGCCCGCCGCGGTCACGGCGGCGCGCGCGATGTCGAAGTCGAGCGCGCCGACGAAGAACAGCGCCACACCGGCCAGCCCCAGCATCCACACCGCACCGAGGAGACCGAAGATGAAGCCGACGAGCTGCATCGGGCTCCGCGCGAGGGTGTTGCCCAGGACGCGGAACCGGATCTTCAGGACTGTCGCAACCACTGCGGCCCCTCCGAGTGGTGGCGACCGCCGACGAGATCCACGAAGCGGTCCTGCAGTGTCTGCGTGCCGCGCACCTCGTCGACGGTTCCGGATGCCAGAAGGCGGCCTTGCGCGATGATCGCGACGTGGTCGCACATGCGCTGCACCAGGTCCATCGAGTGGCTCGAGACGATGACCGTGCCGCCCGAGGCGGTGTAGCCGCGGAGGATGTCCTCGATGTTGGCGGCGGAGACCGGGTCGACCGACTCGAACGGCTCGTCGAGGACGAGGAGGCGCGGCGCGTGGACGAGAGCGCACGCGAGGGCGACCTTCTTCGTCATGCCCGCGGAGTAGTCGACGACGGGCGTCCCGGCGGCCTCGCCGAGATCCATGATGCGCAGGAGATCGGCGGTCCGGGTCGCGACCTCGTCGCGCGGGAGCCCGAACATCATGCCGGTGTACGTGACGAGCTGCTCGCCCGTCAGCCGATCGAACAGCCGGACGCCGTCGGCGAGGTTGCCGATGAGCTTCTTCGCCTCGACCGGGTGCGCCCACACGTCGACCCCGTGGATCTGCGCCGTCCCCGCGTCGGGGCGCAAGAGCCCGGTCGCCATCGACAGGGTCGTCGTCTTGCCCGCGCCGTTCGGCCCGACGAGCCCGTAGAACGATCCCGCCGGGACGGTCAGGTCGAGGCCGGCCACGGCCGTCTTCTCCCCGAAGCGTTTGACGAGACCGTTCAGCTGCATCGCGGGCAGCGAATCGGCCGCTGTCGGTGGGGCGACGGCTTCGGGCAACACGGACGTCGGTGGTACCTCACGCGAATTGTCGGTCACTTTTCGAACCTATCCAGCGATCGAGGGTGATCCCAGCCCCGGATCGGATATTGCGTTCTCCGTACCGGACCGCTTCGGCGGCGGGGCGGTTCCGCCGGCCGGCTCATCGGCGCAGGGTTCTCGTTCGGCCTCTTCTTCGCGACGAATGGCCGACGACGTCACCGCCGCCAGTCCCATGCGATCCCGGTGAACAGGCCTCCGTGAGCGTCACGCAGGCGGACGGTCGCGATACCGCGTTCATCGAGGGTAGTTCTGTTGTGCTCGTCGGGTTTGGTCGGGCGCGCGAATGGGCTGGCCTGTGTGTAAGTCCACACATCCGCGGGTGTCTCGCCCAGGAAACGGACTTGGATCGTCGCAAGAAGGGACCGCTCGTGGAAAGCGCGGCTGGCGAGCGTGAGCGAATCCGCGCCGCTGCTGACGTCGGGATGAATGGTGAACTTCAAGTCATACACGCCGCCGCGGACCATCGGCTCGGTCGCGGTCCGGGCCTTGTTGAGGTGCCAGAAGTGATCATTCCATCCCGCGCCCTCCACTGCGCGGGTGTTCACCTTGAAGTCGCCTTCGGAATGCGGGGTCGTGCGACCCGGGTAAGACCGGGTGACGGTGACGTAGTCCATCTCGTCGAAGGTGGCTGCGAAGCGATAGTGCTCCCGGGTTTCCTTCCAACGACGGTTCTCTACGACGATCAGAGTGCTGGTCGCCTCGTAGATGATGCCGTCGTGCATCTCCGGCACCTGGATGACCAGTGGTGATTGCGTGTACCTGCCGGTGAGGAGCTTCGTCAGCAGGTGGGGGAGGGCTCGTTCTTCGCGCGCGGCGACCGTCTCCACGCCGCGCCCGATTTTCTCGCCGTGCGCCTTTCGGCGTTCTTGCAGCCGTATGAGCCGCCGTGTTTCGGGGCTGAGGGCGAAGACGTCGAGCAAGAGCGCAGCCTCATCGTCGTCCAACGAGTGGATCGCGGAGAGGAATCGGCTCACCATGCGCTCGAAGGTGTCATCCGGATCCTCTTTGAGCAACGCCCTGACCGATGGCACCTGATCCAGCCTGCGTTCGATGAAGCCCTCGAACTTGCGTAGCAGACCGAGATCCGCGGCGACGTCCTCTGTGTGACGTTCGGCTTGCGTGCGACTACTGGCGTTCATCCGAGCCTCTGACCGGTACTGCAGTATGTGAGCTCTCCAACTTTATTCCGACTCTCCCCGCGTCGATTTCCTGATTCCTAGCGTCGAAACACCTCGACGAAAGGACCACGACCATGACCACCCCCACTCGAAGAGTCCGGAATGCGGACGTCACTCCGGACGTTCGCTGCGATCTTTTCCGGGCGCATCCCGACAGGCGTTTCGCCGTCATTGCCCTCGGACACGGTCTCCGGGCCAACCCTCTGTACACCGCCTACTTGGAGCTTCGCACCCGCGTGTACACGGAGCAGACCGGGATGCTCGATCCCGACTCTCTCACGTACGGGCTCGATGTCGACGACGACGACGACCGCTCCGCCTCCTTCCTGGTGGTGGAGAACCGCTCGCCCTTCCCAGTTGCTGTCGCCTGCGTGCGTGTGATCGAACGTCTCGGCGCGGACAACCGACCTCTGCCCGCCGACAGCCTGTACGGCCTGGCTCTCGGGAGCGGGAGTGTCGAGGTGTCGCGCTACATCGGCCGTCTCGACGATTCTCGGCACCAGGCGCGCGCGTTGTCCGAGCTGCTGCGGTCGACGATCGCCCACATCCGACAGGCCGGAGCGGACGGTGACGTCTATGCGATCGTCGAGCGCCCGCTGGAGCGCCTGCTGCGGATCATGGGCGTGGGGGTCGTGCGGATCGCCGATCCGATTTGGCTGGACGAATACCAAGGGGTCAACGTCGCTATTCGGCTCGACCCCGTGGTCTCGGCGGTGGGTCTCGGCGGGCTCTCGGAGATCGACGAACTCGATGTGTCCGAGGGTGCCGCCCGCTTCTGGGGAACGGTTGAGCGATGACTCTCGAACGGTGTGAACAGCACGGCCCTGTGCCCCCGGAGTTTCGCAGGAACCTCGGCTTCTGGCGGCACAGCGAGCAGCAGATCCTCCGGGACTCGACGATAGCTATCGCCGGCGCCGGCGGTGACGGTTTCGATCTCGCGGTGGCATTGGTCATGATGGCTGGGCCGAAGGAGGTGCGGATCGCGGATCCCGAGACCTTCGTGCCCGAGAACTCCAACCGTGT
>NZ_CAKKMM010000032.1:0-20255 GCF_918698205.1 Microbacterium sp. Bi128
GTCGAAAGGTGCCGAAATGACCGACGCCGCCGTCCGTCCCGCCACGCCCGCCACAAGCACGCGCACGCCCGTCGGGGGTGCGCCCACCGCCGCGCATTCCGCCGCCGAGGCCGCCGAGAACCGCATCGACATCGAGCGGGTGACCGACCTCCTGCTCGGAACGTGGGCCGACACGCGCCGAGAGGCGCGCGAGATGCTGAAGGACCCGCTGTTCTGGCGGGATGACAGCCTCGGCATGGACGCCCACCGGGAGCGCACCCTGGGGCAGCTCCACGAACTCGTCGCCCGCAAGGCCGTGCACCGTGCCTTCCCGAAGCGATTCGGCGGCGAAGAGAACAACGGCTCGAACATCGCCGGCTTCGAGGAGCTCGTGGCCGCCGACCCCAGCCTGCAGATCAAGTCGGGCGTGCAGTGGGGCCTGTTCGGTTCGGCCGTGCTCCAGCTCGGCACCGAGAAGCACCACGAGAAGTGGCTGCCGGGCATCATGAGCCTCGACATCCCGGGTGCCTTCGCGATGACCGAGACCGGCCACGGCTCGGACGTCGCCGCGATCGGCACGACGGCGACCTACGACGCCGAGACCGAGGAGTTCGTCATCCACACGCCGTTCCGCGGCGCCTGGAAGGACTACCTCGGCAACGCCGCTCTGCACGGCAAGGCCGCCACGGTCTTCGCGCAGCTCATCACGAACGGCGTCAACCACGGCGTGCACTGCTTCTATGTGCCGCTGCGCGACGACGAGGGCAACTTCCTGCCCGGCATCGGCGGCGAGGACGACGGCCTCAAGGGCGGTCTGAACGGCATCGACAACGGCCGCCTGCACTTCGATCAGGTCCGAGTGCCGCGCGAGAACCTGCTGAACCGCTACGGCGACGTCGCCGCCGACGGCACGTACTCCAGCGACATCGCCAGCCCCGGACGCCGCTTCTTCACGATGCTCGGCACGCTCGTCCAGGGGCGCGTCTCGCTCGACGGTGCGGCCGCGTGGGCCTCGGCTATCGGCCTCACGATCGCGATCACGTACGGCAACCAGCGCCGCCAGTTCGACTCCGGCAGCGGCACCCCCGAGGTGACTCTGCTCGACTACGGCAAGCACCAGCGCCGTCTGCTGCCGCGCTTGGCGACCACCTACGCCCAGATCTTCGCGCACGACGAGTTCCTGCAGAAGTTCGACGGCGTCTTCAGTGGCCGCCTCGACACCGACGCCGACCGCGAAGACCTCGAGACGCTGGCCGCTGCGCTGAAGCCCCTGTCGACCTGGCACGCACTGGACACCCTGCAGGAGTCGCGCGAAGCGTGCGGCGGGCAGGGCTTCCTCTTCGAGAACCGTCTCGTGGGGCTCCGCGCCGACCTCGACATCTACGTCACTTTCGAGGGCGACAACAACGTGCTGCTGCAGCTCGTCGGCAAGCGCCTGCTCGCCGACTACGCCAAGCAGTTCAAGGGCAAGGATGCCAAGGCCCTCGCCGCCTTCGCCGTCGGTCAGACCGCCGGCAAGCTGTTCCACGGTGCGGGTATGCGACAGCTCGGCCAGGCCGTCACCGACCTGGGGTCCACCGCGCGCTCCGTCGAGAAGGGGCTGCGGGCACAGCAGCAGCACGAACTCCTCGCCGACCGCGTTCAGCAGATGATCGCCGACATCGCGGGGCGGTTGCGCCCGGCATCCAAGCTCCCCCGCGAGGACGCCGCGGCGCTGTTCAACGAGAACCAGGCCGAGCTGATCGAGGCCGCGCGGGCGCACGGCGAGCTGTTGCAGTGGGAGGCGTTCACCGACGCGCTCAACGGTGTGGCCGATGAGGGGACGCGACAGGTGCTGACGTGGCTGCGCGACCTGTTCGGACTCCAGCTCATCGAGAAGCACCTCGCCTGGTACCTGATCAACGGACGCCTGTCGACGCAGCGCGCGGCGGCGGTGTCGAGCTACATCGACCGACTCTGCGTGCGGTTGCGGCCTCACGCTCAGGATCTGGTCGACGCGTTCGGCTACGGCCCCGAGCACATCCGCGCCGCGATCGCCACGGGCGTTGAGGACGACCGGCAGAACGAGGCCGCGTCCTACTACGCGGCGCTGCGGGCCTCGGGCGACGCCCCGGTCCCCGAGAAGAAGCCGGGCAAGTAAGACGGGCGGCGGAGGGCGGCGGCCGAGGGGGCCTGCCGCCCTCCGCCGTGTCTCCTGTTCTCGCGACGCGACCCGGCGCCTCGCGACCCGACGCGGGCCGGTGTCGGACCCCGCGCCTACCCTGGACGCATGAGCGACCTCACGACCGGTGACGACGGCGTCGCGCGCTGTGCATGGGCCGGTGCGGATGCCGAGTACCAGCGGTACCACGACGAGGAGTGGGGCACGGCACTCCACGGCGACCGCCCGCTCTTCGAGAAGATGAGCCTCGAGGGCTTCCAGACGGGGCTGTCCTGGATCACGATCCTGCGCAAGCGCCCCCGCTTCCGCGAGGTCTTCCAGGAGTTCGAGCCGACGTCCGTCGCCGCCTTCGGTCCCGACGACGTCGAACGCCTGCTCCAGGATGCCGGGATCATCCGGCACCGCGGCAAGATCGAGGCCGTGATCGGCAACGCCGGGATCGTCGCGCGCATGGCCGAGGGTGAGCTCGACGCACTGATGTGGTCCTTCGCCCCGGCGCAGCATCGCCCGCCGTCGTCCTTCGCCGAGGTTCCCGCGGTCACCGACGAATCCACCGCGATGAGCAAAGAACTCCGGCGCCGCGGCTTCCGCTTCGTCGGCCCGACCACGATGTACGCCCTCATGCAGTCGTCGGGCATGGTCGACGACCACGTCGCGGGGTGCTGGCGCGCGGCGGTCTGACGCACCGCTAGACTGGACGACGGAGCTCTCGCTCCCAGCGTCGTCGAACGCACCGGCCCCCTTGCGTGGGCCTTTGACCTTCACGGCGAACGGATGCGCCGCCCGGCGCCTTCGCCCATTGCAGCCGCAGCATTGCGGCATCCCGAACCGCCGTGCGTGCTCGCGCGCCGGCAGGAGACTTCATGACGTCCCAGACTTTCACCGACCTCGGCGTGCCCGCGCCGCTGATCGCCGTGCTCGCCGAGCAGGGCAAGAACGAGCCGTTCCCGATCCAGGCCGACACGCTGCCCGACACCCTCGCCGGGCGCGACGTCCTCGGCCGCGGCAAGACCGGCTCGGGCAAGACCCTCGCGTTCTCGCTGCCCCTCGTGGCCCGCCTCGCAGCCAAGACCGACCGCCGTCGCGGCCGTCGTCCCCGCGCGCTCGTGCTCGCCCCGACGCGCGAGCTGGCCAACCAGATCGACGAGGTCATCAAGCCCCTCGCCGCGGCCTACGACCTCACCACGACCACCGTCTACGGCGGCGTGAACCAGAAGCGTCAGGTCGACGCGCTCGCCGCCGGCGTCGACATCCTCGTCGCCTGCCCCGGTCGCCTCGAAGACCTCATCGGCCAGGGCTTCGCGAGCCTCGATGCGATCGAGATCACGGTCCTCGACGAGGCCGACCACATGGCCGACCTGGGCTTCCTGCCCGGCGTCACGCGTCTGCTCTCGCGCACGCCCGCCGATGGCCAGCGCCTGCTGTTCTCGGCGACGCTCGACAACGGCGTGGACAAGCTGGTCAAGCGCTTCCTCCGTAACGAGGTGCTGCACTCCGTCGACGAGGCCCACTCGCACGTCGCGGCGATGACCCACCACGTTTTCGTTCCGGCCGACGCGGATGCCAAGAAGCAGCTCGTCGAGACCCTCGCCTCGGGCAGCGCGCGCCGCATCCTCTTCATGCGCACGAAGCACCAGGCCAAGAAGCTCGCGAAGGCGCTGACCGCCGCGGGCATCCCCTCGGTCGACCTGCACGGCAACCTGTCGCAGCCCGCGCGTGACCGCAACCTCGCCGCGTTCAGCGACGGCCGTGCCAAGGTCCTCGTCGCCACCGACGTCGCCGCCCGCGGTGTGCACGTCGACGGCATCGAGCTGGTCGTGCACGTCGACCCTCCCGTCGAGCACAAGGCGTACCTGCACCGCTCGGGTCGCACCGCGCGTGCCGGTTCGGCGGGCGACGTCGTGACGATCATGCTTCCCGAGCAGCGTCGCGACACCCTCGACATCCTCCGCAAGGCCAAGATCTCGGTCACCCCGCAGCCGGTCACGCCGACCTCGCCCGAGGTCGTCGCCCTCGTCGGCGAGGTCGCCCCGTACGTCAAGCCCGAGCCCGTGGTGGCTCAGCCGCAGGGCGGCGGACGTTCGCAGGGTGCCAACGCGCAGCGCAAGCGTGCCGCCCGTGGCCAGGGATCCTCGGATGCCGCTTCCCGCACCTCCACTCCGGGCGAGGGTCGCCGTCGTCGCGGCCGCGGCGCCGGCCAGGGTGCGGGCGCAACCGATGCGGCGCAGCCCGCACGCCAGGGCCAGCGCTCGGGCTCGGGCCGTGGCCAGGGCGCGGGCGGCAACGCCCGCACCGGCGGGGGCACCGGCCGTCCGCAGGGCGCCGGGCGTTCGGCATCCGGCACTCCCACGACCGGGATGGTCGTCGGCTCCCGCAGCCCGCGCACGAACCGTCGCGCCCAGGGCTGACGCACGCCTTCTCGACGCCCCCGCGGATCCGTCCGCGGGGGCGTCGTCGTTCTCCGGGGCCTTCACGCGGCTTTACGGTCCTGCGGAGAACCTGGTCGTCACGCCGATCCCGGATGCCAGGACACGGCGTGCCGGGTGAGATCTCCGCGGGACGGCGCGGGCGTGTGCACGAAGCGTCGCGGATGTCGGGGGTCTGCGGCACACTGAGGATCGACCCAGCCGAGGAGCCGCCATGACCCGTCATCCCGCCGATGCCCACGACGTCATCCGCGTGCGCGGGGCCCGCGAGAACAACCTGAAGAACGTCGACCTCGACGTGCCCAAGCGGCGGCTGACGGTGTTCACCGGCGTGAGCGGTTCGGGCAAGTCGTCGCTCGTGTTCGGCACGATCGCGGCCGAATCGCAGCGACTCATCAACGACACGTACCCGACGTTCGTCCAGCAGTTCATGGGCCAGCCTTCGCGTCCCGAGGTCGACGCGCTCGAGAACCTCAGCGCCACGATCCGCGTCGATCAGGAGCGGATGGCGGCCAACGCCCGGTCGACGGTGGGAACCGCGACCGACGTGCACGCGATGCTGCGCGTGCTCTTCAGCAGGCTCGGCCGGCCCCACGTGGGAGCGTCGCAGGCGTTCTCGTTCAACGTCCCGTCCCTCTCGGGCTCCGGAGCGGTCGAGATCAAGACCGGGGCGCGCGCGGGGCAGAAAGAACGACGCTCGTTCGAGATCACGGGCGGCATGTGCCCCGGCTGCGAGGGGCTCGGGCAGGTGAGCGACATCGACATCGCCGAGCTCGTCGACGAGACGAAGTCGCTCAACGACGGCGCCATCCGCGTGCCCGGCTACACCGCCGACGGGTGGATGGTGCGGATCTACGCCGAGTCGGGCTTCGTCGATGCCGACAAGCCGGTCCGCGACTTCACGGCCGAAGAACGTCAGGCTTTCCTCTACGGCGAGCAGACCAAGGTCCGCATCGCCAACACCAACATGACGTACGAGGGTCTCGTCCCCAAGGTCACCAAGAGCATGGTGCAGAAGGATCGCGACGGGCTCCAACCGCACATCCGCGCATTCGTCGACCGCGCGGTCACCTTCGTCTCGTGCCCGGCGTGCGGCGGCACACGGCTGAACGAGGGAGCGCGCTCGTCGCGCATCGGCGAGGTGAACATCGCGGATGCCGCGGCCATGCAGATCACCGATCTCGCCGCCTGGGTGGCCACCCTCGACGACCCCTCGGTCGCGCCGGTCGTCGACGGGTTGCGCGACACCCTCGACGCGTTCGTGCACATCGGGCTCGGCTACCTCTCGCTCGACCGGGCCAGCGGCACTCTCTCGGGCGGTGAGGCCCAGCGAACCAAGATGATCCGCCATCTCGGGTCGAGCCTCACCGACATCACCTACGTGTTCGACGAGCCGACGGCGGGGTTGCACCCGCACGACATCCAGCGGATGAACGACACCCTGCGGCAACTTCGCGACAAGGGCAACACGGTGCTCGTGGTGGAGCACAAACCCGAGGTCATCGAGATCGCCGATCACGTCGTCGACCTCGGGCCGCGCGCGGGCCGTGACGGCGGGACCGTCCAGTACGAGGGCGATGTGGCGGGACTCCGCGCTTCGGATACCTTGACCGGACGCTTCCTCGACCATCGCGCGCGGCTCAAGCCGGCGGTGCGTCCGCACACCGGGGCGATGCCCATCCGGGGCGCGTCGCAGCACAACCTGAAGAACGTCGACGTCGACGTCCCCCTCGGCGTCCTGACGGTGGTCACCGGGGTGGCCGGGTCGGGCAAATCGTCGCTCATCCACGGCAACCTGCTCGCGTTCGACGACGTCGTGGTGGTCGACCAGTCGCCCATCAAGGGCTCACGGCGCAGCAGTCCGGCGACCTACACCGGCATCCTGGATGCCGTGCGGTCGGCCTTCGCCAAGGCGAACGGCGTCAAGCCTGCACTGTTCAGCGCGAACTCCGAGGGTGCCTGCGTGGCGTGTCGGGGCCTCGGCGCGATCGTGACCGAACTGGGCTTCCAATCCACGGTCGAGACGGTCTGCGAGCTGTGCGGCGGGTCGGGTTTCGCCGATGAGGTGCTCGAGTACACCCTCGACGGCAAGAACATCGCCGAGGTTCTCGAGATGTCCGTCGCCGAGGCATCCGCGTTCCTCACCCGAGGACCGGCGGTCGCCGTTCTCGGGCGCCTCGTCGACGTCGGCTTGGGGTACATCACGCTCGGGCAGTCCCTCAACACGCTGTCCGGGGGCGAGCGCCAGCGGCTGAAGCTGGCGATCTCGATGGCCAAGAATGGCGCGGTGTACGTCCTCGACGAACCGACGACGGGGCTCCACCTCGCCGATGTCGACATCCTGCTGGCCCTGCTCGACGGCCTCGTGGAGGCCGGGAACACGGTGGTCGTGATCGAGCACCATCAGGCCGTCATGGCCCACGCCGACTGGATCATCGATATCGGGCCGGGGGCCGGCCGTGACGGCGGCACGGTCGTGTTCGAGGGGACTCCGACGCAGCTCGTGGCCGACGCCGCGACGCTCACGGGTGAGCACCTGGCCCGATACGTCGCGGGCTGACGGCCGCGCTCCGGGTCGGGGCGCCGGGGGCTGACGCCCGCGCTCCGGGTTGGGGCGTCGGTGTCAGGTGGCCGTGCTCCGGGTTGGGGCGTCGGTGTCAGACGGCCGCGCTCCGGGTCGGGGCGTCGGGGGCTGACGCCCGTGCTCCGGTTCGGGGGCGTCGGCGTCGCGGACCACGCGCCGCGGGCGCGGCTGGGGGAGCGTGTCCCGCTTCGAAGCCTCAGGCCGGGGGTGCGACCGTGACCGTGTGCAGGTGACGGTCGCCGTGGGCGAGCACCTTGACCATGACGCCCCGCTGCCGCAGGTCGGACACCGCGCGGGAGGCATCCGCCCGGGAGACGCCGAGGGCCTCGACCGTCGTCACGACGAGCACGTCTCCGCGGGTGAGCGTGCCGAAGAAGCGATCGAGACGCGCCGCCCAGTCCTCGAGCGTCTCGGGCGCGGGATGGCGGAACCCCTCGATCGGCACCCCGAAGCGCGTGAGATCGTCGCGCTGCTGCACGACGGAGGGCAGACCCGCCCGGGACACGACCAGGCCCACGAGGCGGGAACCGGCGGGACGCGCGCGCCACCAGGCGCCGTCGCCCTGCATCTCGGTGAAGCACTGCGGGCACTCTGCCGCCGTATGAGCGAGCGGTGCGGCCGGGATCGTGGCATCTGCGGACGACGTGGTCGCCGGAATCGGATCGCTCATGGACACCTCCGACTCCATTCTGCCGCACGACCCGCCGCACGCCCCCGCCGGGACGGCATCCATCCGCTGAGACTTCACGCGGCTGACAACTCCACTGCAGCCTGCAGCCCAGTTGTCAGCCGCGTGAAGTCTCGCGGAGATGGGGCGTCGCCCGCGCTAGTCCTCGCCGTCCAGGCGGAGTTCGAGGCTCAGCTGGTCGGCATCCAACTCGGCCAGCGCGTGTCGGAGCGCGGCGGTGCTGTACCGGCCGTCGCGGCTCACGAGCTCGAGCTCTCGCCGCATCGCCTCGATCGAGGCGAGCCGCAGCTCCAGCAGATCACGGGCGCGGGCGGTGACCTCATCGTCCGGCGGTCGGGTCAGCCGCGCGCCGGCGCGCTCGACGAGGTCGGCCGGGAAGGGTTCGCCGTTCCGCCGCGCGAGGGTCCCCGACGTGACCGCGGTGACCGCCGCCGCACGCAGCTCGGCATCCAGGGCGTGCTGTTCTTCGCGCGTGGGTCCTTCGCCGCCGCGGCCGGAGAGCCCGAGGGCCCGCACGACCGCCGGCAGCGTGAGTCCCTGGATCAGCAGGCTGAAGAGGGCGACGAGGAACGCGACGAAGATCAGCAGCGGGCGGTCCTGCACTCCTTCGCGCGGCAGGGTCTGGGCCGCGGCGAGCGTGACGACGCCGCGCATCCCGGCCCAGACGATTACGGTGCCGTGCCGCCAGCCCAGCGGAGTGTCGCGGTAGTAGTCCAGGTCGGCCACCGTCCGGGAGATGCGACGGCGCACCCACGTGAATCGTCGCGCGGCGCCGGCGGGGTTGCTCCGGCGGCGATGAAAGCGCTCGGGATCGGCGTGGTACGCCTCTTCCATCTCGTCGACGCGCTGACTCAGCAGCGCGGTGCGTTCGCGGTGCCCCGTGTTCCGCCGACTGCGTCGCCCCTGCAGCCAGATGAGCCCGGCGACGTAGATCGCGCGGACCGCCAGGGCGATGCCGAGCGCCGAGAGGGCGAGCCACGCGCCGTGCCACAGGCCCTCGTTCTCCTCGAGGTTGCTGCGGACGACGTCCTTCAGCTCGAGACCGAAGACGAGGAACACCCCGCCCTCGAGGATCAGCTCGATCGTGCGCCAGTTGAGCCGATCGCTGAGACGCTGCTCGGGCGTGAACCGTCGGGCGGCGCCCTGGCCGGTGACGATGCCCGCGACCACGGCGGCCACGAGACCCGAGCCGCCGAAGTGCTCGGTGGGAAGGTACGCGAGGAAGGGCACCGTGAAGCTCAGCGCGGTGTTCGCCGCGGAGTTGGTCACCCGCTCGCGCAGCCGCAGGTTGCCCCACCCGACGAGCGCGCCGAGCACAAGGGCCAGCAGCACGCCCCAGGCGAAGTTGCCGACCGCATCGGCGAACGCGAATCCGGATGCCACGGCGGCTACGGCCGTGCGCAAGAGCACCAGGGCGGTGGCGTCGTTGAGCAGGCTCTCGCCCTCGAGCATCGTGACCACGCGCGGCTCGATGCCCAGCCGCTTGGCGATCGAGGTGGCCACGGCATCCGTCGGACTGAGGATCGCGCCCAGCGCCACGCCGAGCGCGAGCCCGAGGCCGGGGATCACGGCGGCGAAGAACAGGCCGAGGCCGAGCGAGCTCGCCACCACCAGCAGCACCGACAGGCCGGCGATGGGCGCGAAGTCGCGCCGGAACTCGATGGCGGGGAGCTGCACGGCCGCCGAGTACAGCAGCGGCGGCAGCACGCCGATGAGGATCACCTCGGGGTCGATGGCGATCGCCGGGACGAACGGCAGCAGACTCACACCGAGCCCGATGGCCAGGAGGACCAGGGGGCCGGCGATGTTGAAACGCGGCGCGATCACGGTCACCAGCGCGACCACCACGATGCCGACGACGACGATGAGGAGGGGGTCGATCACCCTCCGAGGCTAGACCCGTGACCGCGACGCTGACGACGGCGGCGGCTCAGCTCTCGGCGCGGACGGCCTCCGCCACGGCGCGCAGCCCCGTGAGCGTCTCGGCGAAGCTCGTCGACAACGGCGCGAGCCCGATGCGCAGACCACCCGGGTCGCGGTAGTCGGGGATCACGTCGTCCTTCCAGAGCCGCACCGTGACCGCGCGCATCGCCGGGTGCGAAAGCGTCACGTGGCCACCCCGCTCGGCCGGGTCGCGCGGCGAGGCCACCGTGACACCGAGGGGGCTCAGGATGCCATCGCTCACGCGCAGCGCGAAGTCGGTGAGCGCCACGGATTTGTTGCGGATTGCGGCGATACCGGCATCCTCGATCAGGTCGAGCGTGTCCTGCATCGCGAGCATCGCCAGCACCGGCGGGGTGCCCGAGAGGAACCGGCGCATCCCTTCGGCGGGGCGGTACTCGGGTCCCATCGCGAAGACGTCGGCGGCCCCCATCCACCCCTGGATCGGCTGCGTGAGCGTGGCGTGGTGCCGTGCGGCGACGTACGCGAAGGCCGGGGCGCCCGGGCCGCCGTTGAGGTACTTGTAGGTGCAGCCGACCGCGAGGTCGACCGCCCAGCCGTCGAGGTCGACCGGCACGGAACCGGCGGAGTGGCAGAGGTCCCACAGCACGAGCGCGCCGGCGTCGTGCGCGATGCGGGTGAGGGTCCGGGCATCGGCGAGGAAGCCCGAACGGTACGAGACGTGACTGAGCAGCACGACCGCGGTGCGCGGTCCGACCGCGGCACGGAGCAGGTCGGCATCCACCCCGCGCGCGGTGTCGACCTCGACCCAGACGATCCGTGCGCCGCGTTCGGCGGCGATGCCCTCGACGAGGTAACGGTCGGTGGGGAAGTCGTCGCGGCCCACCACGATCTCGACGCGCTGGGGATCGGCGGTCGAGCGTTCCGTGAGCGCCGCTCGCAGCAGCTTGTACAGCAGCACGGTCGTCGAGTCGCCGATCACCGTCTGCCCTGCCGCGGCCCCGAGCGCCAGCCGTCCGAGTCGATCGCCGATGCGGAACGGCAGCTCCATCCACGACTCGTCCCATCCGCGGATGAGACGCCCGCCCCACTCGGTGGTGACGAACTCCGCGAGGCGCTCGGCGGTCGCGCGCGGCGGGCGACCCAGAGAGTTGCCGTCGAAGTACACGAGCGAGCTCTCTGCCCCCACGAAGGCGTCGCGGTGGGCGGCGAGGGGGTCGGCCGCGTCGAGGGCGCGAGCCTCGTCGTCGAACACGGCGGTGGGATCAGTCGACACGCGTGAGCTCCTCGGTCGGGACAACGATCGCCCGTGACAGCCACGTCGCCAGGTCATCGGGGTCGGTCGGGGCAGGCCCGGCGAGGAAGCTGCGGACCGCGTCGGTGCCGGTGTGCGCCGGCCAGGGATCGGTGAGGGATGCCACCAGCGCGTCGCCGCGCACACCCGCTTGCTGCAGCGCGAGCAGCTCGCGGCGGTTGACGCCCACGGGGAGCTGTCCGTTGCCCAGGTCGGTGCCGTACAGCACGCGCCCGCCGCGGGCGTGGAAGGCGCCGAGGTAGGCGATCGCGCGCTGGCGGGTCGCGCCGCGGTGGATGTCGAGCGTCGAGATCCAGATCTGACCGGTCTCGACCGCGCGCGCGATGAGCCGCCGGGACAGGGAGGCGTCGAACGGGGTGTGCGCGAGGGCGGCGATGCCGACCTCGACCGCCCGTTCGACCTGCCCCGCGCCCTGGGCGTGCGCGACGACCGGGAGCCCGCGCTCGCGTGCGGCGTGCAGGATCGCCGAGAGGACGGCATCCGAGGGGACCGGACCCGCGTCGGCGTTGAGCGCCACCTTGATGACGGACGCCCCGGCGTCGGCCTGCGCATCGACCGCCGTCCTCGCTCCGCCCGGGACACCGGGATGGGCCGAGGGGTCGGTGACGGTGTGCACCGTGGCATCCGGGGCCCAGGACCGCCCGCTCGGATAGCCTCCGGGGACGGTGAGGAACGCTCCGGCGAACGCGAGTCGGGGGAGTCCGGGGCTCAGGCGTCGGAGCGCCGTGGGATCGCCCCCGAGGTCGATCGCCCCGGCGATCCCCCGCCCGGGGAGGGCGTGCACATCGATGAGGTGCGCGTGGACGTGGTGGTCGACGAAGGCGGGGAGAGCCGTGCCGGTCTCACCGCTCGCGTGACGGCGTACCGGCCACGCGGCGGTGAGCATCGGCGCGTCAGATCAGCGAGAGCTCGCGGAGCTTCGCCTCGACGTCGGCGTTGGTGGGCTCGACGTGGTGCGACGCGTCGGGGTAGACCACGACGGGGATGTTCGTGCGGCCGGAGATCTCTTTGGCCACGTCTGCGGCGGAGGGGTCGGCCACCAGGTCGACGTACTCGTAGGCGATGCCCAGGTCGTCGAGCTGCTTCTTCGTGCGGATGCAGTCACGGCACCAGTCGGCGCCGAACATGCGAATGGATGCGTCGGACATGCGTCCAGCGTACGCCGCCGAGGCGGACGCGGCCTCGTGCGATGGGGGCCGCCGACGGGCGTCAGGCCGCCAGCTCGTCCTCGAGCGGCTCGGAGATCGCGGCGATCTTGGCGTTGCGCGTCTTCTTGGGCGCGTAGACCACGAGGGCGTGGAACACGAAGCGCACGACGAATGCGGCGACGAGCGTCAGGGCCGCGGCGACGACGCTCTGGATGTGCGCCTGGTTCACCAGCAGCCAGATCACCGGGATGCGCACGATCGCCTCGATGCCGTTGAACGCGAACGACTTCACGAACCGGTGGCGCATGAGCCCCGACTCTTCGCGCATGTCGGCGAAGACGAGGTACTCCAGGGCGAGGAAGTTCGCGACGATCGTCACCACGCTGGCGATCACCGCGGCCACGAGGTACTGCACCCCGACGGTGGTGAGGCCCCACATGATGAGCAGGTTCGCCACGGCGCCGAGGCCCCCGACGAGGGCGAAGGCCGACATGCGCCCGAACCGCAGCATCGTCAGCTGGGTCAGGAAGCGCATGCCCTGACTGAAGGAGGCCTTCGACTCGCCCGCGAAGCGCGCGGCGAAGGAGAACGGCACTTCGGCGACGCGCATCTGCTTGCGGGCGAGGATCTCGAGCAGGATCTTGAAGCCGCGCGGACGCAGGCCCTCGACGTCGAGCGAGCGACGGTCGACGAGGAAGAAGCCCGTCATCGGGTCGGAGCAGTTGTGCAGCTTGCGCGGGAACATCGACTTCGTCAGGAGCGTCGAGCCGCGGGAGACGAGCGTGCGCACGGCGTTGGCCAGTCCGTCGGACGTGCCGCCGGCGATGTAGCGCGAGGCCACGACGACGTCGGCGTCGCCGACCTCGGCGCGCGCGAGCAGATCGGCGATGACCTCGGGCGGGTGCTGGAGGTCGCCGTCCATCACGACGCAGAAGTCGGATGCCGCCGCGCGGATGCCGTCGACGACGGCGCCGCCGAGACCGCCGACCGGCTGGTCGCGGTGGAGCAGTCGTACCGGCACCGACGCGTGTGCCGCCACGGCGCGGATGATGTCGGGGGTGTCATCGGTGGAATCGTCGACGAAGAGGATCTCGATGGCTCGGCCGGGGAGAGCGGCGACCGTTCGACGGACGAGTTCGGCGACGTTCGGACCCTCGTTGAAGGTCGGAACGATGACGGATAGGTCCATGGGTGCTCGCGTTTCGGTGAATCCAGAAGTACACAGCGTAGACCGGCCGACGCGTGCCCAAATGAGGATTGTGGATCATTTAGCTGGGAGCTAGCGGGATGTTCACCACACGCGAGCGGTGTCCGCGCGCGCTCGGACGCTCGGATCTCAGCCGATCGCGGCCTTCAGATCGTCGACGGACATGCCGTAGTTGATACGGATCACCGGCAGCGCGAGCTTGTCGGTGCCGATGCGCACGTAGCCGGGCTCGATCGTGCGGCCGAGCTCGAAACCGGCGCGCCGTAGCCCCTCTTTGGTGGTGTCGTCGTAGTGCCCGAAGGGGTACGCGACGACCTCCTTCGCCCCGAGGATCGCGGCGGACTGCTGGAGGTCGGCGGCGATGGTGTCGGCATCGTCGTTGACCATCCGACCCTTCCCGTTCGCGCCGGCGCGGTGCATGTCGTGCGTATGCGAGCGCTGCAGGACGAAGCGGTTGGGAGTGCCCTCGGAGCGCGCGGAGGTGATGACGAACGAGGTGGTGAGCAGGTTCCGGCCGTCCACGATGGGGGCTGCCAGTTCCAGCCACGAGCTGTCTGCGTCGTCGTCGGTGATGACGACGGAGCGCTTCGGCAGGAACAGCGCCCCGTCGATGAACGCGCTCACCTCGTCCCACGTCGGCAGGTAGAACCCCGATTCCTGGATGTAGGCCATCTGCGCGTCGAAGTCACCGACGTAGGCGTAGTTCCCGCGCAGCCAGCCGTCCTCGCCCTCGGGCTTCCGGGTGAACTGGTGGTACATGAGGATCGGGATGCCGGCATCCTCCGCCGCGTTCGCTTCGGGCGTCGTCCACGCCGCGTGGAGCGTCCGCTGCCGGTCGGTGCACGTGACGAGGTCGGCGCCGTTGATCCGTGCCGGCAGGGTCAGGGCGCTCGCGTTCGCGGGGGTGTCGTACCACCCGGCGAAGACCCGGCCCTCCGCGCGGGGGAGGGGCAGCTTCTCGTAGCGCACGTCCTGGGTCTGCAGCTGCGGATCGAGCACGATCCCGTCTCCGGCGAAGGAGACGGCGCAGGCTTTCGGGTCGGTGGTGGTGGCCAGCAGCGCCTGCGCCGGGGTGAGGGGAGTCGGCGTGGGCGTGGGTGTGTCCGACGGCGTCGGGGCGATCGTGGAGTCGGCGTCGGCGACCGGCGGCGAGGATGACCCACGGGCGACGGCGAACACGGTCACGCCGCCGGCGACCACGGCGACCGCGATCACCACGGCGATCGTGCGGCGCAGCCGCACTCGCCGCGATGCCTGGCGTCGTCGCTGAGCTCGCGTGACCATCTTCATCCCCCGGTTTCTCGGTGATCGTCCCCGCGATCACGGTGATCCTAGCGGGACGGTGCCCGCGTCCCGGGAGTGGTCTCGCCGATCGGGCCCGCCATGATGGGGACATGATCCGTCTCGGAATCGTCGGCACCAGCTCCATCTCCGAACGCCTCGCGGACGCCGTCGGTGAGGTCGAGGGCGTCGCGCTCGGTCGCGTCGCGTCGCGTGACGAACGGCGGGCGGCCGAGTTCGCCGACCGCATCGGCGCTCTGGGCACCGCACCGGGCCTCGATGCCCTGCTGGCGGCCGGGGACGTCGACGCGGTCTATCTCGCGAGCCCGAACGCGGTGCACGCCGAGCAGGTGCGGGCCGCGGTGGATGCCGGCATCCCGGTGCTCGTCGAGAAGCCCGCGGTGCTGACCGCCGACGAGTGGCTCGACCTCGTCGGACGGGCGCGCGAGCGCGGGGTGGTGCTACTGGAGGCGATGCGGACCGCCTACGACCCCGGCATCCGCGCGATCCGCGATGTCCTGCCGCGGATCGGACGCATCCGCCGTGTCTCGTTCCGCTACGAGAAGCGGTCGGCGCGGTACGACCTCGTGCTCGCCGGTGAGCAGACGAACATCTTCGACCCGGCTCTCGGCGGAAGCGCGTTGCGCGACCTGGGCGTCTACCCGCTGCACGCGCTGGTTCTGCTGTTCGGCGCGCCCCGGCAGATCCTCGGGTCGCGCGTGGGCATCGCCGCGCAGACCGACGGGCTGGGCAGCGCCATCGCGGAGTTCGACGGGTTCGTCGCCGATGTGGCGTGGTCGAAGATCACCGACACCGCGCTGCCGAGCGAAATCCAGGGGGAGGAGGGCTCGCTGACGATCGACGCGATCGACTCCCCGCGCCGACTCGTCCTCACCCCGCGCGCGGGCGATGCGGAGGTCATCGACGTCGCCGCGCCCGAGAACCCGATGGTCGGAGAGGTCGAACGCTTCCGCGACGCCGTCCACGGCGCGGACGTCACGGCCGATCAGGATCGCACGGGCCAGACGCTGCGGCTGGTCGACCTGCTGCTCGAGCGGCCCCTGCGGTGACCCCGATTCACCCACCGTTTCCCCTGGAGGGGTAGGAAGACCGGATGACACGAGCCGGCACCGCCGCAGAGGTGTTCATCGCCTTCCTCCGTCTCGGTGTCACGTCGTTCGGCGGTCCGATCGCGCACCTCGGGTACTTCCGCGACGACCTCGTCACGCGCCGCCGTTGGATGGACGACCGGGCCTACGCCGACCTCGTCGCCCTGTGCCAGTTCCTCCCCGGACCCGCGTCCAGCCAAGTCGGGTTCGCGATGGGGCTCCAGCGCGCCGGCTTCCTCGGCGCCCTCGCGGCCTTCCTCGGCTTCACCCTGCCCTCGGCGGCGCTGCTCGTGGCGTTCGCGGCCGGGGCGTCGCTGTTCGGCGGTCGGGTGGGTGGCGGCATCCTGGACGGGCTGAAGATCGTGGCGGTGGCCATCGTGGCCCAAGCCGTGTGGGGGATGGCCCGCTCGCTCACGCCCGACGCGCCGCGCGCCGGGATCGCGGTGGTCGCGGCGGCGTCGGCGCTGTTCATCCCGGGCGCGTTCGGGCAGCTCGGTGCTCTCGTCCTGGGTGTCGTGGCCGGGCTCGTCCTGCTGCGCGGGGTCGCGGAACCCCCAGCAGACGCGCTGCCGTCGTTCGGGGTGTCCCGGGTGGTCGCGATCGGATGCCTCGCCGTCGCGGCCCTCGCGCTGATCGGGCTTCCCGCGCTGGCGGCGGTGACCGGCTCGGGGGCGATCGCGCTCGCCGACGCCTTCTTCCGGTCCGGGGCTCTGGTGTTCGGGGGAGGGCACGTCGTGCTCCCGCTCCTGCAGGCCGAGGTCGTCCAGACCGGCTGGGTGTCGCCCGACGCGTTCCTCGCGGGCTACGGGGCGGCGCAGGCCGTGCCCGGGCCCTTGTTCACGTTCGCGGCCTACCTGGGGGACATTTCGTCGGTCGGGCCCGGCGGTCTCGCCGGCGCGGCGATCGCCCTCGGCGCGATCTTCCTCCCCGGGTTCCTCGTGCTCCTCGGGGTACTGCCCTTCTGGGACGCGCTCCGCGGACGGCCCCGCGTGCGCGCGGCGATGCGCGGCGCCAACGCGGCGGTCGTCGGCATCCTCGGAGCGGCGCTCTACACCCCGGTGTTCACTACGGCCGTGACCGGGCCCGGACCGTTCGTCCTGGCCCTGGCGGGATTCGTGCTGCTCACGGCGTTCCGGACCCCCGCGTGGGCGGTCGTCATCGTCGGGGCGCTCGGCGGGATCGTGCTCGCTTTCGTCTGAGAGTCGCCTGGGCCTGCGTATCAGGAGCCGTGACACCGGGTTCCGGCTTTGGCAGGATGAGCCCACGGCATCGTCGCCGCGCCGGTATCGAAGGAGATCACCGTGTTCCACAGCCCGTACCCGCGCATCGAGATCCCGTCGCAGAGCGTCTACGATCACCTCTTCGGCTCGCTCGACGACGCCGATCTCTCCCGGGTCGCCCTGATCGACGCCGCCACCGGGGGCGAGACGACGTACGGCGCCCTGCGCGCCCAGGTCGACGCCTTCGCCGGAGCGCTGGCCCACCGGGGCGTCGACGCCGGGACCGTGGTGGCCGTCCTGTGCCCCAACGTGCCCGCGTTCGCGACGGTGTTCCACGGCATCCTGCGTCTGGGCGCCATCGTCACGACGGTCAACTCGCTCTACACGGCCCAGGAGATCGAGAAGCAACTGAGGGATGCCGGTGCGACGTGGCTCGTGACCGTCGCGCCGCTGCTCGGTCCCGCCGCGGAGGCGGCGCGCGCCGTCGGCCTCACCGACGATCGGGTGATCGTGCTGGACGGGGCCTCCGGGCACCCCGACCTCGGGTCGCTGCTGGCCGAGGGGCGGACGCCGCCGGCGGTCTCCTTCGACCCGGCGACGCACGTCGCGGTGCTGCCCTACTCCTCCGGGACGACGGGCGTGCCGAAGGGGGTCATGCTCTCGCACCGCAACCTCGTGTCCAACGTCGACCAGTGCCGCGTCAGCATCCGGCTGGGCGGTGAGGATCGCGTGCTCGCGGTGCTGCCGTTCTTCCACATCTACGGCATGACCGTGCTGCTCAACCTCGCGCTGCGCCAGCGTGCGACGCTCGTGACGATGCCGAGGTTCGATCTGTCGGCGTTCCTCCGCGGCATCCAGGAACACCGGTGCACGTTCCTGTTCATCGCGCCGCCGATCGCGGTCGCGCTGGCCAAGCACCCCGTCGTGGACGAGGTCGACATCTCGAGCGTGCACACCGTGTTCTCGGGGGCCGCGCCGCTGGACGGTGAGACCGCCGAGACCGCCGGGCGACGCATCCACGCCCGTTTCTTCCAGGGCTACGGCATGAGCGAGCTCAGCCCCGTTTCGCACGCGATCCCGCCCGAGCGCGACGACATCCCGGTGAGTTCCGTCGGTGTGCTCGTGCCCAATGTCGAAGCCAAGCTCGTCGATCCCGAGACCGGTGCCGAGATCGAGGCGCACGGCGAGGGCGGACTGACCGCGCCGGGTGAGCTGTGGGTGCGGGGTCCGAACGTGATGCTGGGCTACCTCAACCGCCCCGACGCGACCGCGGAGACGATCGACGACGACGGTTTCCTGCACACCGGCGACATCGCCACGCACCACGTCGACGGCTACTTCACGATCGTCGATCGGCTGAAGGAGCTGATCAAGTACAAGGGGTATCAGATCGCTCCGGCCGAGCTGGAGGCCCTGCTGCTGTCGCACCCGCAGATCCAGGATGCCGCCGTCGTCGGCGTGCTCGACGAGGACAAGCAGGAGATCCCGAAGGCGTTCATCGTCGCGGCGCCGGGGATGGAGCTCAGTGCAGAGGACGTCATGTCCTTCGTCGCCGCCCAGGTCGCCCCGCACAAGAAGGTGCGGCGCGTGGAGTTCATCGACGTGATCCCTAAATCCGCCTCGGGGAAGATCCTGCGGAAGGACCTGCGCGCCCGCGAAGGGTGAGGGGGAAAGGCGAAACCCCCGCGATGTAGAAGCTACGCGAGGGTTCCTAGGGTGACTGTAACGGTCACCCGTGTGGCTCCGACCGGCATCGATCCGGTGACCTTTCGATTTTCAGTCGAACGCTCTACCAACTGAGCTACAGAGCCGAGCGACATGTCTGCCGCTTCCTAGACGAAAGGCCTCCTCGAAAGAAGGCCCGTCGCTATGGAGCGACCCTGACGGGACTTGAACCCGCGACCTCCGCCGTGACAGGGCGGCACGCTAACCAACTGCGCTACAGGGCCATGATTGTTCAATTGTATTCGGCGAGTGACCCCAACGGGATTCGAACCCGTGCTACCGCCGTGAAAGGGCGGCGTCCTAGGCCGCTAAACGATGGGGCCGGATGAACCCCGAAACCTTGCGATTCCGTGCTCACTTGCCGACGACCGAGCCTACTTCATGATCTTTCAGATTGCCAATCGAGGGCGTGGCGCTCCGTCGTTCCGGCGTGTCGGGGGTTCAGACTGGGCCGGGCGGCGGGAACTCGCCCTGTTGTTCGTGTGATTCGTGTTGCTACTGTGGTGCGAGTTGCGAACCGGTGAGATGAGGTATTCCCGTGACGCCTGAACCCCCCGACGGCGCGGACGACTGCGGCTGCGCGCCGACCCCGTCCGAGCGAAGCCGCCTCTGGCCCTCGCTCGACCGGCGCGGCGCCCTCAAGCTGGGTGCGTTCGGTGCCGTCGCGCTCGGTGCGTTCGGCGCCACCGTGCCCTCTCTCTCGTCGTCGTCGCCGGCGTTCGCGGCCGACTACCCGTCGTGGGCCGACGTCGAGGCCGCACGCGCCAACGAGGCCGCCAAGGGCGCCGAGATCGCCCGCATCCAGGGCTTGATCGCGGGCCTGCAGTCCGAGGTGGCGCGCACGCAAGCCGAGGTCGTCGCCCGCTCCGACGAGTACTACGCGGCCCAGCAGGCGTACTTCGATGCCGATTACCGCGCCCAGCAGATCCAATCGCAGGCCGACGCCGAAGCGGCGAAGGCGACGGATGCCGCCACCAAGGCGGGAAAGGTCGCGGCGCAGCTGTACCGCAGCGGCGGTGACGACACGTCGCTCGACCTGTTCTTCTCAGGGTCGGCGGCGACCGCCGACGACCTGCTCGCCAAGCTCGGCACGATGGACAAGCTCATCGAGCGCAACCGCTCGGTGTACACCGCCGCCGTGGTCGCCCGTGACAACGCCAAGCAGCTCAGCAATCAGGCCAACGATGCCCGCGCCGAGCGCGATCGGCTGAAGACGATCGCCGAAGAGAAGATGGTGGCCGCTCAGCAGGCCGCCGACGCCGCCCAGGCGGCTCTCGCGGCCCAGCAGGCGAACCAGGTCGTGCTCGAGGCCCAGCTCGCCGCGCTGCAGGACACGACGGCCAAGACCGTCGCCGACTACCAGGCCGGTGTCGAGGCCGAACGCAAGGCTCGGGAAGAACGCGAGCGTCGTGCCCGCGAAGAGGCCGAGGCCCGTGCGCGCGCCCAGCGCGAGCAGGAGGAGCGCGACCGTCAGAACGCCGGCAACTCCGGCGGCGGTGGTGGCGGTGGC
>NZ_CAKKMM010000033.1:0-20228 GCF_918698205.1 Microbacterium sp. Bi128
ACTCCCGCCCCCGCGGTCGTCTCGGGTCAGCGTTCGCGCCCTCACACGGACGCTCCGATCAGTCCAGGAACTCCCGCGCGGCGACGACGAGGTTCTCGACGCCGCGGTCGATCGTGGGCTGCATCAGGGGGGCGAAGAACGGTGAGTGGTTGGTGGGGATGTCGCGCTCGATCGTGCCGCCGGCCAGGGCGTCGGCGAAGACCTGCGGATCCACTCCGCCCCAGAACCAGAACACGAGTGGCGCGCCGGATTCGCGGGCGAACCACGACACGTCCTCGCTGCCGGTGAACATGCCGGGGTCGACGACGCTCGCCTCGCCGAACGTCCGCCGGAAGGTCGCGGTCAGGCGGGCCGTGGCATCCGGGTCGTTGATCGTCGGCGGCAGGGAGTGGTCGGTCGTGATCGTCGGCGTCTGCTCGGCGCCCGAGGCCTCGGCTTCGGCGCGGACGATCCGCTCGACCTTGCTCATCACGCGCGCACGCGCGACGTCGTCGGGGTAACGGAGGCTGAGTTCGAGCTTCGCCTCGGCGGGGATGATGTTGTTCTTCAAGCCCGCGTGGATCGAGCCGACGGTCACGACGGCGACGTCGCGGGGGTCGACCTCGCGCGAGACGACGGTCTGCAGGCGCATGACGGTGGCGGCGGCCATGACGACCGGGTCGATCGTGGAGTGCGGGCGCGAGCCGTGGCCGCCGCGACCGTGCAGCACGACGGTGAGCCCGTCGGAGGCGGCCATCTGGGTGCCGGGGCGCACGCCGATCGTGCCGGCCGGGAGCGGGGTGACGTGCTGCCCCAGCACGACGTCGGGGCGCGGGTACCGGTCGAGCACGCCGTCGGCGATCATCGCCTGGGATCCTGCGCCGTACTCCTCGGCGGGCTGGAACACCGCGACGACCGTGCCCGACCACTCGGCGGTGGTTGCGACGAGTCGCTCGAGCGCGCCGATCAGGGCCGTGACGTGCATGTCGTGGCCGCACGCGTGCATGACGGGGACGGTGGTGCCGGCGGGGTCGGTGCCGCGCGCGGTGCTGGCGTAGGGCAGGCCCGTCTTCTCTTCGACGGGGAGGCCGTCCATGTCGGCGCGGAGCCACACCACGGGGCCGGGGCCGTTGTCGATCTTCGTGACGAGCCCGGTCGTGCCGACGCCCTCCTCGACCTCGAGTCCCAGATCGGCGAGGTGCCGCGCGATGACGCCCGCGGTCCGCGTCTCCTGGAACGACAGCTCGGGGTGCGTGTGCAGGTCGGTGTACAGGCTTTCGAGGTCGACGCTCATGCCCCGAGCCTATGCGCCGTGCCCGCCCGGTAGACCGACGTGGCTCAGTTGTCGATGTCGGGCTGTCGGAGAATGAACCTGTCCATGCTCGGGACCGTGAAGCTCACGTAACCTCGACGGTCGGCATAGATGATGCCCTTCTGGATCAGAGACTGACGGGCGGGGCTCAACGAAGCCGGTCCCACCTCGATATGGTGTGCGATGGCCGCCGTGCTGGCGGTGCTTCCCCCTAACTCGACGATGGTTCGCAGGTACTGACGCTCCGATGGTGTCGTCCGATCCCAGCGCGCGGGGAAGAATCCCTGAGGGGGTCCACGAGGTCGATCTCGGCTTGCCGACCGACGAGCTCGGGCGGGCGCATGTCCGCGCCGGGGCGAAACGGGTTGAGTTCTTGCAGCGCGGCCGCACTCTATCGATTTCTACCCGTTATCTAGGTCTTTCGCTAGATAACTCACCCTTGCTGTGGTTAGCGCCGGTGATCCGTCTCGGTGTTCGACGTCCTGAGTGTCGTGCCGGTACCGGATGCCGCTTCGCCTGTCCACCCGTCCCGCCGCACCCCGCGCGGCGACGAGGCTGGCCGTATGGCCACGACACACTTCGACTACCTCATCGTCGGCGGCGGAATGGTCGCCGACACCGCTGCCCGCGGCATCCGCGAGCTCGACGCCGCCGGGTCGATCGGCATCCTGAGTGACGACATCGAGGAGCCGTACACACGGCCCGCGCTGAGCAAGAAGCTGTGGACCGACGACGAGTTCACGTGGGACAAGGTGCCGCTGAACACCGTCGACGACACAGGTGCCGACCTCCGGCTGCGGACGCGGGCGACCACAATCCGTCCCGAGGCTCACGAGGTGGATGCCGCCGACGAGACGTTCGCGTACGGCAAGCTGCTCGTCGCCACCGGCGGTCACCCGCTGCCGCTCCCGATCGACGACGGCACGAACGGCGAGCGGGCGCTGTCGTTCCGCACGGCCGCCGACTATCGCCGCTTGCGTGCGCTCGCGCACGACGTCGACCGCATCGCCGTGGTCGGTGGCGGGTACATCGGCTCCGAGCTGGCGGCAGCCCTCGTACAGAACGGCGTCGACACCGTGCTGATCCACACCGGAGCCGTTCTCGGCGACGCGGTGTTCCCGCCCGCCCTGGCCGAGCGCTTCGAGAGGCTGTTCCGCGACGCCGGGGTCGAGATCGTCGCGGGGGCGAAGGTCGAGGGCGGCGTAGCGGATGCCGCCGGCATTCGTCTCGCGCTCGACAACGGTGACGAGATCCGCGCCGACGCGGTCGTCAGCGGCCTGGGCATCGAGATCGCCACCGACCTCGCCGAGGCTGCCGGGCTCACGGTCGAGGACGGCATCGTGGTCGACGCGCAGCTGCGCTCCACGACGGAGGACGTCTGGGCCGCCGGCGACGTCGCCAGCTACCCCGACCGGATCCTCGGACGCCGCCGCGTCGAGCACGTCGACAACGCCAACGAGATGGGACGCGCCGCGGGCCGCAACCTCGCGGGCGCCGGGGAGCCGTACACGCACACGCCGTACTACTACTCGGCGGTGTTCGGCATCCGGTACGAGGCGGTCGGCACCCTCGACTCCTCGCTCGAAACGGTCGAGGACTGGATCGACACCGACCGCGGCGTCCTCTACTACCTCGACGACGACCGCGTGGTCGGTGTGCTGCTGTGGAACGTCGAGGATGCTCGCGACGCCGCTCGCGCCGTGCTGGCCGAGGCCGACACCCTCACGCGCGACGACCTGGTGGGCCGCATCCGCTGACCGCGCCTGCACAACTCCGGCAGTTTCGCCGGTGTGGTGCGCTGTGCGCGGTGTCTGGGCTGATTCGCCGGAGTTGTGCACCCCCGGAGGCTGCAGCTCTCGGGCGCGCGGCGCCCGCTCAGGCTGCGGGCGGTGCCGTCGACCCGCGCTCGAGCAGTGCGAACGGCAGGGTGCCGCGGCGCGCGGCGGGGGCGGCTCCGTCGAGTTCGGCGAGCACGGCCTCGGCGGCTCGGGCTCCCTGACCGCGCGCGAACTGGTCGATCGTGGTCAGGCCGAACCACCGGCCCAGGTCGTTGCCGTCGACGCCGATGATCGAGACGTCCTCCGGCACGCGCAGCCCCGCCTCCCGCGCGGCGAGCACGGCACCGATCGCCATCTCGTCCGAGGCGGCGAAGATCGCGGTCGGGCGCCCCTCTCCGTCGAACAGGCACCGGGCCGCGCCCGATCCCCCCTCGATCGTGAAATCCGCGGCGGCGAACAGGGGCACCGCGCCCGCGGCATCCATCTCGTCGGCGAAGCCCCGACGACGCAGCGCCGGCACGGACGAGACGGCGTCGGTGGTGGCGTCGGCGCCGATGTGCGCGATACGCCGGTGCCCGAGGTCGAGCAGATGCCGCGTAGCGAGGCGGCCGACGGCGAGGTCGTCGACCGTGAGGGTCGTCAGCAACGGCGTCGGTCCGGCGATCGCGACGATCGGGATGCCGAGTCCCCGCAGCAGCGTCGGCTCCTCGGCATCCAGTTCGAGCGCGATCGTGATGACCCCGTCGATGCGTCGACGCCGCAGGTGGTCGTCGAAGACGCGGCGACGTTCGGCGGGGTCGATGCTCACGCTGTAGAGCGTGATGTCGTAGCCCTCGCGCACGAGGCCGTCGGAGATCCCGGCGAGCACGGTGCTGAAGAACCACCGGTCCAGGAGCGGCACGACCACGCCGATCGCACGGGATCGCCCGCTCGCGAGGCTCGACGCGGCGGCCGAGACGACGTAACCCAACTCTTCGGCGGCCGAGAGCACCCGCGCGCGCGTGCGCGCCGACACCTGCCCTCGCCCGCTGAGGGCCCGCGAGACCGTGGCGGTCGACACGCCCGCCCGTCGGGCGACGTCGTCGATGCCGACCACGGTCTCGCGGGAACCGGATGCCACGGCTCAGGCCGCGGCGATCCAGACGGTCGTGTCGGTGGGCAGACGCGTGCCGTCGAGCGGACCGCTCGCGATCAGGATCTCGCCCTCCGGCAGCGCGACAGCGGTGTCGCCGAGGTTCGCGATCACGGTGACGGGGCCGTTGCGGAACGCCACCACGTCGTCGCCGAAACCGTCGAGCCACTGCAGCGACCCCGCGCCGAGGCCGCGCGCGCGACGCTCGGCCAGGAGCGACCGGTAGAGCGACAGCGTCGAGGCCGGGTCGTCCACCTGCACGTCGCGGGCGAGCTCGGCCCACTCGGCGGGCTGCGGCAGCCAGGCGGCGCCGGTGTCGTTGAAGCCGTACGCGGGGGCGTCGGCGGTCCACGGGATCGGCACACGGCAGCCGTCGCGGCCGTAGCGCTCGCCGTTCGTGCGGAACCACGTCGGGTCCTGACGGGCGTCGTCGGGCAGGTCGATGACCTCGGGCAGGCCCAGCTCCTCGCCCTGGTACAGGTACGACGAACCGGGGAGCGCCAGCATCAGCGAGGTCGCGGCGCGGGCGCGGCGCAGACCCTTCACGGGGTCGGGCTGGCCGGGGGACTTCGGTCCGATGCCCGCGCCCTGCGGGTTCTCGGCCGTGAGCGCGAGGCGCGACGCGTGGCGCACGACGTCGTGGTTCGACAGCACCCACGTGCTCGGTGCGCCGACGGCACCGTACTCGTCGAGCGACTCGTCGATCACGGCGCGGAGGGCCTCGGCGTCCCACGTGGTTTCGAGGTAGTGGAAGTTGAACGCCTGGTGCATCTCATCGGGGCGGACCCACAGCGCCGTCTGCGCGACGGTGGGGAGCCACGCCTCGGCGCACAGCGCGCGGTCGCCGTCGTACGCGGCGAGCACGTCGTGCCACTCGCGCCACACCTCGTGCACACCGGGCTGACCCCAATAGGGCACCTCTTCGGCGTCGCCGCCCATCGAGCCGGCCTCGGGGTCGGGCGTGTAGTCGGGGAGGCCCTCGGCCTTGATGAGACCGTGGGCGACGTCGACGCGGAAGCCGTCGACCCCGCGGTCGAGCCAGAAGCGCAGGATGTCGCGGAACTCCGCCCGCACCTCGGGGTTGGTCCAGTCGAAGTCGGGCTGCGACTCGTCGAAGATGTGCAGGTACCACTGGCCGGGGGCGCCGTCGGCCTCGGTGACGCGCTTCCACATGCCGCCGCCGAACACGCTCTCCCAGTTGTTCGGGGGCAGTTCGCCGTTCTCGCCCGTGCCGTCGCGGAAGATGTACCGCGCGCGCTCGGGGCTGCCGGGGGCTGCCGCCAGAGCCTCCTGGAACCACACGTGCTGATCGCTGGAGTGGTTCGGCACGAGGTCGACGATCACCCGGATGCCGCGCTCGTGCGCACCCGCGAGCATCGCGTCGAAGTCGGGCAGGGTGCCGAAGATCGGGTCGACGTCGCGGTAGTCGGCGACGTCGTACCCCGCGTCCTTCTGCGGCGACCGCTGGAAGGGGCTGAGCCAGATGGCATCCACCCCCAGCTGCTGCAGGTCGTCGAGGTGCGCGGTGACACCGGGCAGGTCGCCCAGGCCGTCGCCCGAGGCGTCGGCGAAGGAGCGGGGGTAGATCTGGTAGATGACGGCGGTGCGCCACCACTCGGAGCCGGGGGCGGACTCGAGTTCGGGGCGCGGGTCCTCCTGCGTGAAAGTCATGCGACCACGCTAGTGCAAGCGCTTGCAGCGAGGCGAACTCCGGGCGGCATTCTCGCGGTCAGCAGAACCATCTCCCCGTTATTGCCACATTCGGCGCCCCGCATCCGGCCACCATCGGGACATGCTCCGCCAGAAGTGGGACAAGGTCCGCGATTAGGCTGGGGCGGTGCCCGACGCCTCCGCCATCGCCCGTGCCGAATCGCTCATCGGCAGCATCCCCGACTACCCCGAGGTCGGAGTGACGTTCCGCGACATCACGCCGCTGCTGGCGGATGCCGCGGCCCTGCGCGCCACGATCGATGCGCTGCTCGAGCCCTTCGCCGGCCGCTTCGACGTCGTCGCCGGCATCGAGGCGCGCGGATTCCTGCTCGCCGGTGCCGCAGCCGTCGCGGCGGGCGTGGGCCTGGTGCCCATCCGCAAGGCCGGCAAGCTCCCGCGGCCCGCGGCATCCGTCTCGTACGCCCTCGAGTACGGCACGGCCGAGATCGAGATGCACGACGACATCGCCGACGGCACCCGCGTGCTGCTGCTCGACGACGTGCTCGCCACCGGTGGGACGCTCGAGGCCGGCCGTGCGCTCGTCGCCCGCCTCGGCGGCGAGGTCACCGGCACCGCGGTGCTGCTCGAGATCGACGCGCTCGGCGGCCGCGAGGTGCTCGGCGGCGACGTGCACTCGGTCTTCCACGTCTGACGCGGGCCGGCTGCGCGCCGGTGCCCGCCGGCCGGCTGCGCGCCGGTGCCCCGCCGAACTCCTGACTTCTGGGCCTTCTGTGGCCGGGGACGCGGAGCCCCCGGGCCCGTAGCCCGGTTCCTCAGGAGTTCGGCCCCGCCGCGCGGGCGTCGCTTCCGTGCCGCGTCGAGTCGTCGGCGACCCCGGGGCGCTTACCGGCGACCAGGTCGCTCGCCGATCCAGGCGACCGCCGCGTGCATGCCGGACTCGATCGGACCGCGGCGGAACCAGCGCAGCCACAGCACGGCGAAGATCGCGGCGACCGCGGCGAAGGCGATGAGTACCCAGGGCGGTTCGCCGGGCATCGCGCTGAGCCCGAAGGCGTTGATGGCGAGGACGTGCCCGGTGTACACGGTCAACGACATGGTGCCGACCGCCGCGATGGGCCAGGTCAGTCGCGGCAGACGCGCGCACAGCCAGATCGAGGCCGCGATGACGACGAGCGCGGCACCGATACCCCCGATGATCTCGAACGGTGCGCCCGTGTGCTGGTCGGCGCTCAGCAGGCTCGCCCACTCGACCTCGCCGGTCGGCTTCCCCTCGCCGAACGGCTTCATCCCGGCGCCCTCGCCCTTGTCGATCATGCTGCCGAAGTCCTTCTTCGACGCATCCCAGGTGGGGACCGCGCCCGGAACCAGGACGCGCGCGGCGAAGGCGCCGCCGTACCCGACGATCATCAACCCGACGCCCCACAGAAGAAGGCGCACCTTGCGCAGTCGCTCGACGCCGATGCGGCCGAGCCCCAGACCGACGAAGAGGAACGGCATCCAGGTGATGGCGGGGTATACCCCCGTCAGCAGAAGTCGTGTCACCCCTTCTCCGGAGAGGAGGGCGATCGGATCGACGCGATCGATCTGTGCCAGCGCCCCCGTGACGACGGCCGAGGACCGCAAGAGCATCGACGCGATGGGGCCTGCCACCGCGGTGGCGCCGGCAAGGATGAACAGCGTCCGAGGCGCAAGGCGGAGGAAGGGCAGCGAGAGCAGGAAGAACACCCCGTAGGAGGCCAGGATCACCTTGACCGGGGTGCCCAGGGCCACGAGGGCCGTGCCGAGGGCGAGGATCAGGACGGCGCGCACGGCGATCTTCTGCGCCGCCACGCGCGAGCTCGCGCCGATGTCGCGGCCCCCGGACATCAGGGCGAGGGACACCCCCGCGAGCGTGGCGAACAGGATCGACGACCGGCCCTGCGCCAGGGCCATGACCGAGCCGACGACGGTGCCGTCGTCGGCCGAGGGGCCCACGTGCGCGGCCAGCATGCCGAGCATCGCCACCCCGCGGGCCAGGTCGATACCCCGGATGCGAAACCGCTTCGGAGCCGGCGGCCCCTCGGGCCTCGACCGGGTGAGCGCGGCGGGAGAGGGGCTCGTCATCGTCGTGTTCCGTTCGGTCGTGGGGCGCGGCAAGGCGGACGGTGGGCGGGACGCGTCACGGCTCAGGGAGCCGCCGACTCGCGGGAGCGGCGGAGCGCTCCGGTCAGCTGGGCGGCCTTCCTCAGGGTCAGCCCGGGGATATAGCAGCGGACCAGTGCGATCGCGATCGAGGGGAGCTGCGCGGGGTCCGGGTAGACCATCCAGAGCGGCGAGAAGACGGGCTGGAACTTCTTCTTGAAGTTTGCCAGCGACCGAAAGCCGTAGGCGGGTTCGAGCAGCGCGCCGAGGGCGTCCAGCCCGCGGTCCAGGGAGCTGCGGTCGTGCTCGTCGCCCGAGGTGTGACGGGCCAGCGGCGATCCCGACAGGCTCAGGAACGTCATGCCGTCGGCGCGGAGCTGCTCGACGGCTCGGCCGATGAGGAACTCCATCACGCCGTTCATCGCCTCGTCCCGGCGACGCATGACATCGAGGGCGTAGCCCACCACCTGGCCGTCGCGGTGGACGGGAATCCAACTCGTGAAGGCCACGATGCGCTCGTGCGCGTCGCGGGCCAGCAGCAGCCGCACCGCGGGGTCGTCGATCTGCTCGGTCGAGCCGAGCGTGAATCCCATCTCGGGGATGCTCTTGTCGGCCACCCAGGCCTCGGAGATGTCGCGGATCTGGCTCCGCTCGAGGAACGTCAGGGCACTCCAGCGGGTCCACTGCGAGGTGACTCCCTCGCGGTCGGCGCGGTTGGTGGCGGTCCGCACGTCCTGGCGCTTCTTCCCGGTCGGCATCCATGTGACCGGGTCGATCAGCGCCTCCTCGGCGACCTGAAGCCGCTGCCACCCCAGCGAGTCCAGACGCGCGCGGTCGGCTTCATCCACGCTGTAGAAGACCGGCGTCCAGCCGTGTTCCTCGCAGAAATCGGCGAACGCGCGCCCGACCGTGGGGCAGGTGCGGTCGGGACCGAAGGGGCCGCCGAGGGTCACCGCGAACCCTCCGCGGACGCGGTAGGCGATCGCGGCCTCGACGTCGGGGGAGAACCAGTACGAGTTGCCCTCCCAGAGCGTCATGTGTCCGAGGGTGTCCCCGGATCCCGCCGCGAGCAGCGTCTGCGCGCGCTCGCGATCGGGCGACCCGGCCTCGGCGCGAGAGTTCGCGATGAACCGCACGGATGCCACGGCGACCGCGATCCAGAACAGCAGCGGCGGCAGGTACCACACGACCTGCGCCGCCCCGCTCACCGGCACGAACGTCAGGGCCTCCGCGGGGAGGAGCGACGGGGGGAGCAGCCGGAGCGGCAGCGTCGCCATCAGGGCCGACACGCTCGGCCACGGGCGGAACCCGCCCGCGAAGGCGAGGGTGCCGACCACGGCGATCGTCAGGGAGAGGACCGCGGACAGAAGGATCGTCGAGGCGAAGCGGCGGCGCACGATGGCGCCGGAGGGGATCTGGGCGGCCGAGCGGAAGCGGAGGAGGAGGACGGCGGCGGCGAGGGGCAGAAGCGCCCCGACGACCATGCCGAGCACGGTCTGCCACACGTCGGTGACGGCGAACGCTTCGCGTGCGCCGGCGAGCTGCTCGAGCGTGTCGATCTCGCTCAGCGCGACGAGGGCGACCATCGCGACGAACGTCATCAGGTTGATCGCCACGGCGAGGTGCAGTGCGCCGCGCCGCCCGCGCAGGATCCCCCAGGCCGCGACCAGCAGGACGACCTGCGGCAGCGCCGCGATCCACCCCGCCCACGGCTGGAGCTCGGTGTAGTCGCTCAGCGGGACCGGACACGGCGCGGCGCTCGAGCCGATGGCGCAGACGACATCGTTCACCGTCGCGAGGGGGTCGTACGACAGCCAGCCGTAGATCGACAACAGGCCCGCGCCCGACCCCCAGAGGGTCGCGATCACCGGTCCGACGGCGATGATGGCGGTGAGGGCGGCCAGGAGGATGCGCTTCTCGCGGAGCGAGCTGCGCAGCACCCCGGGAGCGCTCGACCCACCCATCAGTAATCCCGCGCCCACGCCCACCGGGAGGGCGATGAGCGCGTACATGTCGCTGGCGGACGCGGCGTAGAGGAAGAGCGTGACGGCGAAGACGATGCTGCCGAGGCGGATGCGTCGGCGCCACAGCGGTGACGCGAAGCAGCTGGCGGCCATGGCGACCGTCACGAGGGCCGCGAGAGGTGGCGCCCCCGCCACCGGCGGAGCGTTGAGGGGGATCGCCGGGATGACGTGCTCCTCGAAGACGCCGAGCGCCTGTCCGATCGTGGCAACGACCAGGCCGCCGCCGAAGAACGCGGCCAGAAGGCGACGGGTTCCGAGCACGCCCTCGGCCAATCCGCACACGACGAGGGTGGCCGCGAGCACCGCAGCCAGGGTGAGCGGCTGATCCACGCGCAGAAGGGCCGCGAGCATCTCGCGGACGTCGAACGGCCCGGCATCCAGCTTGCCGCCGCCCGTGGCCATCGTCACGACGCTGGCCACCACCATGGCCGTCGCAATCGACACGGTGCCGAGGCGCCGGCGCACGAGGGCGACGGCCGCGTGCGACCGCGGCGCGCGAGGGTTCTGCCGCGCCGCGGGCGTCGATACCGTCGGGGTCGAGACCTGAGACATCGGTCCTCCGTCTGACGTGGATGCCGTGGGTCCGGCATCCCTCTCCATGCTTCCCGCCGCGGCTTCCGGGGCCATCGGCCATCCGGCCGTGGGTCGCATCCGATCGGGTGGTGCCGCCGCTGCCGACCGGGTCAACGAGCGCTCACCGGCGCCGGCCACAGCCACCGGACCATCAGCGGCCCGGCGACGCCGTGGAGCACCACGCTGCCCAGAACGACCATGCACGTGGCGGCGAGCACGAGGAATCCCTCCTCGCCGGGGAGGGCATTGGCGGCGATCAGGCCGAAGACGATGGATGCCGCGCCCCGCGGCCCCATCGCGGCGACGAAGAGTCTCTCCTTCGGCGTCGCTTCACTGCCGATCAGCGAGAGGAGGACGGGAAGGAACCGGCCGAGCGTCAGGGCGACGAGCGCGAGGACGATGGCCGGCCACCATTCGTACGTCTCGCTCAGCAGAACGATCGCGGCGAAGCCGAAGGCGAGCCACAGCAGCAGATTCAGCAGCCAGGACAGGTCTTCGAGCAGGGTGATCTCCGCGGCGGCGAGAGGATCCGTGCCGCGGGTGAGACGCACGGCCACGCCCGCGACGAAGACGGCGACGAAGCCGTTGCCTTGGAGGGCGAGCGCCAACCCGAACACGATCAGCGGTGCGGCGATGAAGGCGATGCGCATGCTCTGCGGCTCCGTCCAGCCGCGACGGTCGGCGAAGCGGATCGCCCCACCGATCACGGTTCCGGCGACGGCGCCCACGAGGATGGCGATGAGACCGGCCGGTGCGGCGACGGCGAAGGCGCGGCCGGCGTCGGAGGTCGTCCCCGCCGCGGCGAAGGCGACGGCGCCGAGGAGGAAGGGCGAGACCAGACCGTCGTTGTAGCCGCTCTCGATGCTCAACCACCGCCGCACGCGCGCCGGGACACGGCTATCGCGCACCAGCGACGTCTCGGGCGAGAAGTCGGCCGGGACCGAGATGCAGGCGATGGCCAGGATGACCGCGATCGACAGTCCCAGCGGCAGCACGAGTCCGACGGCGAGCACGAGGATGAGCGACAGCGGCAGGCCGATGCCGAGAAGGCGCGCGGGCACGCCGGTGAAGTGGGAGCGCAGCGACCCGCGCACCTCGAGGGCGTCCACGAAGAGCAGGTAGGCGAGCACGATCTCCGCGAAGAAGAGGGTCGCCTTCGAATCCAGGAACAGTTCACCCTGGCCGGGCAGCAGCGCCCCGGCGAGAAGGCCGAGCGCCGTCATGACGATGGGGCCGTTGACCGTGGCCTTGCGGAACAGCCGGCTCCACAGCGCCCAGATGAGCAGGGCAGCGCCGATGACGAGAAGGGGGGCGGACAACGTGTGCTCCTGCGGTGTCGGTGGGCGGGCGAGGGCGGAGCGCTCAGCTCGCGAAGAGATCGATGTCGACCTCGTCGACATCGGGGAGGAAGCCCTGCGAAACGGTCAGGCGCACGGTCGCGATGCCATCCCACTCGCGATCGTCCCGTGGAGTCACGGCTCGGATGCGAACGGTGACCCCGGCGGCGGTTTCGTCGCGACTCAGCGCGAGTCTGTCGCCCCCGTCCACCCATGCGCCGTCGCGGAGCAGGCTCAGCCGTGCGCGCGAGGCCGCCCCGTCGACGAGTTCGACCGTTGCCGAGGCATCGCGCGTCAGGGACGCGACGGGGGCCGTTCTGAGCTCGACGGCGCCGGGCCTCTCGTCGGCGGGCCCGGCGGAGATCTCCGAGGCTGCCGTCGCCTCGCCGAGGCGCGCCACACCGTGGCCCCGGATGCCGAGGGGCAGAGCGACGACGGAGAGCGTCACCGCGAGCGCGAGGGCGATCCCGCCGACGATGAGTCTGCGCCGGGCCTGTCGGGCCGTGGGAACGCGCTCGGGAGCGAAGACGTGCATGCGATCTCCTCTGAACCGGGGGTGGGACCTTTCCACTGTCGCTCGTCGCCGGGAGTTCGGCACCGGCCGACCGGCTACGCTCCGGTCCGTTCGGGTAGACGAGGTCGCGTCACGCTCCCCGGTTGCCGCCGACTCCCTAACCTGGGCGCATGGCCTCCACTGCCTCCGCCCCCATCCGTGTCGTCGTCGTCGATGACGAGGCACTCGTCCGTTCGGGCTTCTCCTACATCCTCGATGCCGCTCCCGACATCGAAGTGGTCGCGACCGCTGACGGCGTGGAGGCGATGGACGTGCTCGAGGACGCACGTCCCGACGTGGTGCTGCTCGATATCCGGATGCCGGGACGCGACGGCCTGGAGGTGCTCCGCGAGATCCGCGCGCGCGGGTGGGCCATGACGGTCGCGATCCTGACGACCTTCGACTCCGACGATCACATCGCCGCGGCCCTCGAAGCGGGAGCGGCGGGCTTCCTCGTCAAGGACACCGACCCTCGTCAGCTCCCGCAGCTCGTCCGCACGCTGCACGGGGGCGGTGTCGTCTTCTCGCCGACGGTGAGTCGGGCGGTGGTCGCGGGGTATCTGCGGCCGGAGCCCGGAGCCGATGAGCGGCTCGTGGCCGAGCTCACCGACCGCGAGAAGGAGATCCTCGTGCACCTCGGGCGGGGGCTGTCCAACATCCAGATCGGTTCCGCGATGTTCCTGAGCCCCGCCACGGTGAAGGCGCACATCAGCTCGATCCTCGGCAAGCTCGGCGTCGATGGCCGGGTCTCGGCCGCCCTCGTCGCCGAGCGGGCGGGCCTCCTGCGTGACGCGGGTGGTGCCCGATGAACCGTCGTGCCCTGCTCATCGACCTCGCGCTGGTCGCGGCGGCGGCGGTCGACGGCATCCTGAATCTGTACACGGCGGGCGCGCCCGAGCTCGTCCTCACGCTCGTCGCGGCGGCGGGGCTCCTCTTCCGGCGACGTTTTCCGCTGGTGAGCGTCGCCCTGGCACTCCCCGCTCTCTTCGTGACGGGCGGACCGATCGCTTCGGTGATCGCCCTGTACACCGTCGCCGCGCTGGTGACGTCGACGACGGGCGTGGTGGTGGCCTCGGTGGCGACGTTCCTCGGCCTCGTCGCATCGTGGCAGTTCTTCGAATCGCTGAACGATCTGCTTCTGGCCGTGGTGTACGCGACGATGACCTCGGGCGGCGCGGTGGCGATCGGCCGTCTGCGCCGCAGCCAGAGCAGGCTGGCCGCGAGCCTGTCCGAGCTTCGGCGCGTGCGCGAAGAGGAGAACCGGCTCGCCGCCCGCGAGGCGGTCGCCGAGGAGCGCGCTCACCTGGCCCGTGAGATGCACGACGTCGTGTCGCATCAGGTGAGTCTCATCACCGTGCAGGCCGGGGCGCTGATGGTGCGGGCCGACGATCCTGCGGTCGTGGAGACGGCCGACACCATTCGCATCCTGGCGGCGACCACCCTCACGGAACTCCGGCAGATGCTGATGGTGTTGCGCGCCGACGGGCCCGAGGCGGCTCCGCTGACCCCGCAGCCCACCCTCGACCACCTCGACGCGTTGCTCGACGCGACCGATCTCGACGTCACCGCGGACATCGCGCTGCCGTCGGGCCTGCCGCGGGTGGCGCAGCGCGCGATCTATCGGACGATCCAGGAGGGTCTGACGAACGCGCGCAAACATGCTCCCGGCGCCCGCGTCGAGGTGACGGCCGGTGTCGTCGACGGAACCACGGTGCAGCTGCGCGTGCGCAACGCGATGCCGGAAGCGCCCGTGGCCGCACCGGTCGAGACCGCTCGGCTCGGTCATCTGGGCCTTTCCGAGCGGGCGCACATGCTCGGCGGCACCTTCCGCGCGGGACCGACGGCCGACGGTGCGTACGAGATCGAGCTGCGCTTCCCGCTCTCGGGCGCGGGAACCGCGCGGGACTGACGGGTTCTTCTGGAGTCCGGCCTCGCGCCTGCGCCCGCGGCCCCGATCAGCGCAGCACGCTCGCGCCGAGCTCCACGGGGCTGCCCTCGATGTTGCCGACGATGCCGCGGATGACGCCCGTACCGTCCTCGCGGCGCAGGCCGTCGTACCAGGCCTGCGTGGCCTCGACGTCGAAGGCGTGCGTCTCGTGCGCGCGCTTGCGGGCGCGCAGCACCAGGTCGCCGGCCCGCTCGGTGCGGATCCGTTCGTACCGCTTCAGCGAATCTTCGACGCCGAGGGTGGTCGTGGCGAACACGATGCCGAGGGCGAAGCTGTCCTCCAGCGCCGAGCACGCGCCCTGCCCGATGTCGGGGGCGGTGTTGTGCGCGGCGTCGCCGAGGATCGCCACGCGCCCCCGCACCCACGTGTCGAAGGGGTCGATGTCCCAGATCTCGACGCGGTTGAGTGAGGCGTCGGGGTCGATGGCATCCAGGAGTGCGCGGACGCCCGGGGCGCCCCACGCGCCGAACGCCGTCTCGAGTGCGGCCGAGCGGTCCTCCAGCACGCCCGATGGGCCCGGCACGTCGACGAAGAAGTAGAACCGGTCGCCCGCGACCGGCATGACGGCGCAGCGCTTTCCGTCGCCGACGTACGTCGTCCACTGGTCGGGCGGACCGATGCGCGGGTCGGCGTCGACCAGCCCGTTGTAGTTCACGTACCCCGAGTAGCGCCGTTCGGGGCGGATGCCGCTGGGCTCGGTGACGTAGTCCCGTACGAGCGAGCGCGCCCCATCGGCCCCGATGAGCAGGTCGGCGGTGTCGGTCGTGCCGTCGGCGAACGTCGCCGTCACGGTGGTGCCGTCGTCGGAGACCCCGACCAGCTGTCGGCCGAGGTGGATGCGGTCGAGGCCGACGGCATCCATCATCAGCGCCTGCAGGTCGGCGCGCGCGACGGGGTAGGGGCGCTGCCCGGTCTGGGAGGTGACGGATGCCAGGCTGAACCGGCACATCTCGTCGCCGGTGTGGCCGTCGTAGTAGGCCATGTCGTCCATGCGGCCGCCGAGGGCGGCGACCTGCGGGCCGAGGCCGAGCCAGTTGAGGACCTTCACGCCGTTGGACCACAGCGACAGCGCGGCACCGACGGGGCGGTTCTCGCGCATCCGGTCGTAGACGACGACCTCGTGGCCGAGCTTCTGCAGCGCCAGGGCGGCGGAGGTGCCGCCGACGCCGGCGCCGATGACGATGACCTTCATGGCTCCTCAGCTTCCGCGGTAGGTCGAGTAGGCGAACGGGCTCAGCAGCAGCGGCACGTGCAGGTGCCCCTCGCCGGCGACGGTGAACGCCACCGTCGCGACGGGGTGGAACGATGCGACGCCGCGGGCGCGGAAGTAGGCGCCGGTGCCGAACGTCAGCGCGTAGTCGCCGTCGGCGAGGCGATCCGGACCGAGGGCGAGGCGCCCGTCGGCGTCGGTGGATGCCGAGTCGATCGTCGCGCCGTCGAGGTGGGCCAGCGTCACCGTGACGCCGGCCGCGGGCGTTCCGGTCGCGGCATCCAGCACGTGAGTGGTGAGGTGGGTCATTCGGCGGGCTCCGGTTCGTCGGGGGCGTCGTCGGCGAGGGTGGTCCGCAGGCGCAGCAGCGCGATCTCGGCGAGCTGCCGCGTCGCCTCGATCGTCTCGGTGTCGGGGCCGTTGCCGAGACGCCGCTCGAGCTCGGCGCGGATCTCGCCCGGCGTGCGCCCGGCCGCGCGGATGAGGAAGACGCGGCCGAAACGCTCTTCGTAGGCGGCGTTGCCGGCCGCGATCGCGGCGACGTCGTCGTCGGCGGCGGTGGTCATCGCGGCCTGTTCGCGACGGGATGCCGCGGCCTCGGCGTTCTCGCCCGACACCGTCGCGCCGATGCGCGGGTGGGCGTGCAGGGCCTGTGCGAGGTCGTCCGGCGACCAGGCGGAGGCGAGGTCTCCGGCGTAGGCGGCGAGTGCGTCGACATCGGCGTAGGGGCGGCCGGCGACGACGGCGTCCACCCACCCCGGGATGTCGGCCCACACCCGCACGACGGCGCCGGCCTCGGCGGCATCCGCGGTGTTGAAGGCATCGAGGTGCATGCCCGCCACGCTATGCCGCGCGCGTTACGGGGCTGTGGCGCGATGTGTCGGCGATGTTGCTGTGGGGAACATTCCGCGGTCAAGCGTTCCCGTTCAATCCGTCGGAGAAGGCCCGAACGACCCCCGTTCGTCGCGAAGTGTCTTGCGGGAGGATCAGTTCTCGTGCGAGGTGGCGAGAGTCGAGGTGCGCGAATCGCTCGGCCAGATCATCTGCATCCCGAGAATCCAGCTGTCGGCGCACGTCGCCGCCAAGGAGGTTCGCAGCACCTCGAGCGAGATCGAAGCCGTAGGACTCGGTGACGTTGATGTCGTCGCCGTACAGGCGGTCGTGGACGACGCCGCTCTCCGCGTACCAGTCGAGAGCGACCGCCAAGTCCTTCGCATCCTTGTCGTCGGGGGCGCGATCGACCCAGGCGCGAACCTTGAGAAGGGTGTAGCCCTCGGGCTGAGGGATACGGATCGACTCCCCGCTCGAAAGCTCCAGCGATGCCGCTCGATCGAAGACCTCTCGGAACCCGAAGACGACAATGTCCTCCTTCCGCGGAGCGGGTCGGGTGAGGCCGCGCGGATCCTCGGCAACGGTCCCGAAGGGCACGATGTCGACCGGAAGATTCACGATCCGGTAGGCGATGTCGTTCTCTCGGATCGAGGGGAACGTTTCGCCGATTCGCGCGTACTCCTGCCAGGACGCGATCGCGACTGCGAGATCCAGGTCATCAGTCTCTCGTGTCGGGGTCGTCCTTCCCAGTGCGGAATGGAGGGCGTCTCGGCATCGCGCTCCGACGAGCATGATTCCGGCGGGGTCCACTCCCGCGTGGTTCACGAGTTCGTGCACCGCCTCCGCGACATCCTGCGAGGAGCCGGTGATCAAGCCGCGCGAAGTCGAGCATTATCGTTCCGGAGGTGGTGAGCCGCTTCTCGTTCCCGGGAATCGCCGGACGCGAGGAGGTCGGCGTAGACGAGGAGTGGGGGCGCGACGCGTACTCGCTCCTGGGCGAAAGTGTCTGCGGGCACCGGTTCAGACCAGAACTTCTGCCGCACGAAGATCGTGGGCTCGAGCCCGTCGCTTGCCCAACGACCCGCTTGTGCAGCGTCTCGGGGGATGCCCTCCGTGTAGATGGTCCAGGTCAGGTGCCGTGTGATCCACGGGGCAACAGCCTCTCCGCTGAGGTAAAGCGGCGACCCGTCAGGGGGGAGAGTGGATGGGTCGAATTCGCCGCGGAAACTCCGTGTGTTCTCTCGTGAGCCGAGACCGCTCGAGAACGCCGCTGACCACCCGTCGATCAGTGAGTCGATGTTTCGGAGGGACCCGGGATCGCGCGGGCCGAAGCTGTCGAGGTAGTTGGCCGCTTCGAGTGCGACGAGTGTCTTCTGAGTGAAGCTCACTGAAACCCCGGCGGCGCGGGCGAGGTCTTGCAGCCGTCCGGAGAGAAGGTCGGGCCAGCTGATCGCCGCGAGGATCACCTGCGATCGTTTCTCGGTGAAGAGCGAGGCACTCTTCGTCGGCTTGCGGAGTTCGCCGGGTGTGCGGGAAGTCCGCCCGCGCACGTCGATCAGGGTGTCTCCGAACGCGAGATAGCCGTTGCCTGCCTCGTCGAAGTAGTTGATGCCAGCGCCCCGCAGGTGATCGGCGTTGCGCGGAGTGATCCGGGCGCCGAGCGCGAGGACGGGGGCTCCGAAATCGAGGGGCATCACCCGCTCCACCGCCGCGAGGGTGAGGGGTGAGGCAGCGACGGCCGTCATCGCCTGATGCTGAGCCCCGCGGGTCACGATGAGTGAGGTCACGGGATTGTCGGCGGTAGGGATCTCCCCTACGAGGTCGATGCCGTACTCCTGCGCCCTGCTCCGAATCTTCTCGCTATCCACTTTGCCTCCCAGGAGAATTCTCTCAGTAGGAAATTTTTCTCGCAAGGAGAATTCTCTTGACGGGAAATCAGGCGTGCGCCGTGGGCCGCCGCGCCGGGCGGGGAGATGGATTCGAAGTAGTCGACGCCCGGCGACGTTCCGGGGGTGAGGCGGCGGAACGAGACACCGCTGTCGAGCACGATCGGGCGACTGTCCCGCGCGTTGCAGGGTGAAGCCCGGGGGCCCGGCGGGTTCGACGGGACTCGAACGCGGTCACCCGGCGAAAACATGGCGTTCATCTCTTGACACCGCACGGGAGGGCTGGAGGGCAGACCCGCTGGCTAGCTTCTCCGTGGCCCCGCCCTGACCGGGCCGACGCTCCCGAGCGGGAGCGTGTCCTGCGTAAGAGAGGACCTCCTCCTTCCATGTTCCCCTTGTCTCCCCGGCGGTCGCTTCGACTTCTCGCCGTCGTCGCCGTCTCGGTCGTCGGGCTCGCGATCGTCTCGCCGGCCTACGCCGGATGGGTCGGAAGCGCCGCGGTCTCCTCCTCTACGGCGGTGCCCGATGGCGTCGGCGCCCCGACCCTGATTCTTCTCGAGAGCGTCCACGCTCCGGGCAAGGTCGCGCAGATCGACGACCCGAACGCACAGGTGTCTTCGGCGCCCGGTGCAACGGATCGGGCCGCGGCCGCGATCGAAACGATGAAGACGGGCAACGCGGCATCCTTGAAGGGCCAGGCCCTGCGCTTCTACCCCGTGACCGGGGCGAACAACACCTACGTCATCGCGGATCAGCAGGACCGGGTCCTCACCCGCTCCCGCAACGACCAGTCGACCTTCCGGTACCTGCAGCTCGCGGACCTCGCCGCTTCCGCGACCGACCCCTACGCCCAGTGGGAGGCACGCGACGCGGGCGACGGCACCGTGAACCTCGTCAACGTGCAGTCGGATCCGTCGGCACAGCCCGCGGCGCTCGACCTGTACAACTGGAAGACGGCTGACGGATCCGAGATCCAGACGTACACCCTCAACGCCGGCGCGGCGGTCCAGAAGTGGCGCATGCGCACGCTGGAGGCCACCGTCGCGGTCCCGACGGCCATCGTTCCCACCGGGGCAGTCCCGCCGATGCCCACGAATCTCGTGGGCCGCTACAGCTGGGGCGGTTCCTTCCCGCTCACGTCCATCACCTGGCAGATGCCCGACCCCTCCGTGTGGAACACCGGCGGCGAGCTCGATGTGGCCGGAACCGCTTCGGGCTTCTTCGGCGAGGACGTCCCCGTGTCGGCGCACTTCTCGATCGGCTCGCCGGGAGACGCGGACGAGTCGTCGATGACGTCGTACGCGGGCGTGACTCTGAAAGAGCTGCAGATGCTCGCGCCGCGAACGGTGGTGCGCAAGGTTCCCGGCACGGGTGCGACCGTGACCTCCTCGGTGTCGTGGGACTGGTCGAGCCTCACGGATGCCGCGGTCGCCCAGCCCGGAACCGTCACGCTCTCGGCCGCCCCGGAAACCGGCTTCGCAGCACGCCTGGTCGTCACCCTCCTGGCAGCGGAGCGCGTGAACGTGCTGCGGCAGAGCGGGGTGCACCCCGACTTCACTTTCAAGGACAGCACGGCGTTCGCCCTCGCGGACGGCAACCGGAACGTCAGCGGGTTCGCGGACTGGCGCAGCGGGGGAGCGGCCAACCGCGTGAACCCCAACCGCGTCTGGTTCTCCTTCGATCAGCCGCGCCAGATCACCGGCATCAACGTGTACGACATCGGCGGCAAGCAGAACGTCGGCACCGTCACCGCCCAGTACCGCACCGTGCTGGGGGGATGGAAGAACCTGCCGACCGCCGCCGGCTGGCCCTACGTCAATCCGGCGGCCGACCTCTCGCTCGAGGCCTCCTTCACCCCCGTGCTCGCCACGGG
>NZ_CAKKMM010000034.1:0-20029 GCF_918698205.1 Microbacterium sp. Bi128
GCCCGCGCCCCCGTGAGCGTGCGGTCGGCGTCGGCACGTGCGCGCTCCGCGTCGCGCACGGCGCGTTCCGCGGCTTTCCGGGCCCGCCGCTGCGCGAGATCGTCCGGGGCGGGGCCCTCGATCGCGGATGCCAAGGCGTCGGGTACCGACCCGGCCACCGCGCGGGCCGGGTCGGTGTCGTCCGCGAGGTCGACGGAGGCCACCAATCGGCCGGTGAGCACGAGAGCGGCGGCGTGCGGGTCGATGACGGCGGCGTTGACGGTCTTCTCCACGGCGTCGCGCATCGCCGAGCTGAGGGTGACCCCCGCGTCCGCGGCCAGGTCGACCGCCCGTCGGGCGAGGGCAGCAACCAGCTGCCGCCGTTGACGTCCGAGACGAGTGAGCTCGGCGGCATCCGCGTCGTCCTGCGCCTCGCGCAGCGCCCGTGAGAGCTCGACGGCCTCGGCCAGCTGCCCGTCGCGCGTGAGCAGGTTGACCGCCCACGCCGCGAGGGTCGGCTTGCGCAGGCGCGCGATGCGCGTCCCCACGACTCCTCCCACCTCGGCGGCACGCGCGTCGCGCGCCGCCGTGAAGCTCCCGGGAGGAAGGGCGAGCAGGTCGGCCGCGACCTCGTCGAGGAGGGTGGCCGCGTCGCTCATCCCTCCATTGTGACGCGTGCGGTCAGAGCGGGACCACCCCGGGGCGCGGACCCCGGATCTGCCGATGCAGGCGCTCCATGCGCGCATCGAGCTCCGCCGCGGTCTCGGCGGCATCCTTCAACTCGGCAAGGAGGTCGTCCGGGACGAGCCGGTCGTACTTGTAGTAGATCTTGTGCTCGAGACTCGCCCAGAAGTCCATGGCGATCGTTCGGAACTGCACCTCGACGGGGACGTCGACCCGTCCGGTCGACAGGAACACCGGCACGTCGACGATCACGTGCAGACTCTTGTAGCCGTTCGCCTTCGGCCGGGCGATGTAGTCCTTGACGTCGCGCACGGTGATGTCGTCCTGCTGCGTCAACAGGTTCGACAGGCGGTAGGCGTCGTCGATGAAACTGCAGGTGATCCGGATGCCGGCGATGTCGGTGATGGCACTCCGGATGGAGTCGAAGTCGGGCTCGATGCCCTTGCGCCGCACCTTGTCGACGAGGCTGTCGGGGGACTTCACGCGACTGGAAACGTGCTCGATCGGGTTGTAATCCTGGAACTCCTCGCGAAGGATCGAGATCTTCGTCTCGACTTCGGCGAGACCGAAGCGGTACTCCATGAGGAAGCGCTGGAACTCGTCGCGCAAGGCACGCAGAGACGCTCCGGACACCGTGATCTGCTGATCGTCCAGCGGGTCGGACATGATCCAGACGCTAGCGGCGCCGGCTACGAGGGTGCTGGGAGTCACTCCCCCGGATGCTCGGAGGTGCGTGGCATCAGCTCGCCGTCGATGACGTCGATCCCCGTCAGCTGATCGAAGACTCCGGGGAGGTCTGCGGGCTCTTCGGGCTCCGGGACCGAGGGGAAACGGGGGGCGCTCACGCGGCATCCTTCCGTGGACTGCTCCCCACCGTTGCAGAACCCCCAGACGAGAGGGGGTGGCCTTGACACCCCATGACTAGGCGTTTAGAGCCTGACGCGACCGCCGCTATCGTGGAGGACATGGGCACGATCTTCTACGGCGGAGGCGGAACGGCCGTCCACATCGAGGACCGCGCGCTGGCGCACCTCAAGGTCGTCATCTCCACGAAGCTGCGCCGCGGTGAGAGCTTCACGCTGTCATGGCAGCACCCCGAGGATCAGCCGCGGGGCCGCAGCACCCTGTGGCTGCACCCGGCCATCCCGCTCCGCTTCGTCTTCGACGACGCCGAGCCCACCACGCTCAGCCGCGAGTGGGTCGAGCGTCTGGTCGAATCCGCGAACTCGTCCGGAGGCATCATGCTGGTCTCCGAAGACATCGCTCCGGCCGACGACGCGCACAAGCCCTGAGGTCACGCCTCTTCGACGAGCGTGTCCTCCGACGGCTCCGGCGTGATCGAGAGCCCGTTGGGTCCGGATGCCGCGAGCATGAGGTCTTCGACCCACACCCGGTTGATCCGCGGCTGACGGCTGCCGTAGAAGTGGAACTGGATCGGCACCGACGGGTGCATCCAGAAGCTGCGCCGGCCACTGCCGTCACCGACTTCGACGTCGAACATGAACGACTCGGAGCGACGCAGCTTGTTCATCACGACGATGCGCAAGTGCGCCAACGTGCGGTCATCGATGTCGACGGCGTTGGCCACGGTGTCGTAGATGAATCGGCCCATGACGACGAGCCTATCCGAGACGAACCGCTGGACGCCGCGCGGATGCCACGGCAGGGCCCGCGGAATCAACCCCCGGTTCCGGCGGGTGGGGCACGGATACCGTGAAGGAGTGGGAACCCTTTACTACGGCGACGTCGCGACCCCGATCGACATCGAGGATCGCGCTCTCGCTCACGTCAAGGTCGTCATTGCGACCAAGCTCCGCCGCGGCGAGAGCTTCACGCTCTCGTGGACGCACGGACCCGGGCAGGAGGTGGGGCGCAGCACCGTCTGGCTGCACCCCTCGATTCCGCTGCGATTCGTCTTCGACGATCCCGAACCCGCCCTCCTGAGCCGCGCGTGGGTGGAGGCCCTAGCGAACTCGGCGAACTCCTCGGGCGGACTGCTGCTCGTTCCCGACCCGGCCGACGATCCCTCGGACGGCTGACTCAGGGGTATCGCAGGTCGAGCACCTCTCGAGCGCCCTCTTCGACCGCGGTCGGGATGACCAGCGGACGCCCGGCCGAGAACGCCTCCCACTCGCGCAGGACCACCGTCTCGATGCGTACGGGGTCCTCACCCGGGTAGTCCAGGCACAGTCGCGAGACGACCGACCGCAGGGATGCCACAGGTATTCCGTCCACGGCCTGGACGGCGTCCACGGCGGTCGCGCGGGGGCGCGCCTCGATCGTGTTCTCGTCCATGTCTTCATGGTTTCACGGAGCTCGAACGATGCCTAATACTCCGAACTCGACTAGTCTTCCTAGCTTCTTACGTACCGTGAGGATCGAGGATCAGAGCGTCACGTCGGCGTCGACGGGGACCTCGGAATGCGGGTCGACCTGGTCGACGGCATCCTGCAATCTGCTCAAGCAAGCGATCACGGTGACGCAGTCCTCGGGCGTCATGTCGACGACGGCGGACATCATCCGTGAGTGCATGGAACCGAGGGTCGCGCGCACCTCGGCGTCGCTCGCGGCGGTCGCCACGACGTGGATGCTGCGGCGGTCGGTGGGGTGCGGCACGCGCGTGACGTGACCCGATTTCTCGAGTCGGTCGATGATCGCGGTCGTCGAGGCGGTGGAAACTCCCAGGTAGCGCGTCAATTCGCTCGGCGAGACCTGACGGCCCTGACCCGTGGCTCGCAACAGGTAGCGCAACACCAAGAGGTCGTTCTCGCCCATCGACATGGACTCGCGCGTCCGTCGACGCATCGCGACCTCGGCCGCGCGATAGACCCGGAAGGCCTGCAGGACTTCGACGGCACGTCGACGACGGTCCTCTTCGGTCGCGTCATACCAATAGCGCGACGATTGCGAGCCGTTCTCCACTTCGGCATCCTACGTCAGCCCGGCACGACGAGACCCCTGCCTCCGGGCAGGGGCGGAAGATACGATGGTTGATCTATCGGTCGTCTAGTTGATGTCCTTCTGAGATACAAGTAACACGAACTATCCCGGCGAGGGGGTGACGAAGCAAATGGCCACAGAAGCGGACGTGGTGAAGGCCGTCGACGACCTGTCCGAGTCCGGCGCGGCATCCGAGCGCGTCGCCCTGCAGTCGCTGGGCATCGGCCCCAACGACGCCAAGGTTCTTCGGTTCCTCCTCGCCCGGGAAGACGCAGACGAGCCGGTCACGCCCCGACTCCTGTCCGAGATGCTCGGCATCTCCTCGGCGGCGACGACGGCGCTCATCGACCGCCTCGCCGACGCGGGATGGGTGGAGCGAGTGCCCTTCCCGGGTGACCGTCGCTCGATCGTCGTGCGGGCCACCGTCGACGAAGGATCCCCCGCGCGACGCCTGCTCGCCGTGCGACGCTCGTCGGTCGCTGCCGCCGCGGCACGCCTCGGCGCCGCAGAGCGCCGCGTCGTCGCCGACTTCCTCGGCGAGGTCGCACGGGGCGAGCAGCATCAGATGGAGCGTCTGCGTTCGCGCGAAGAAGGAACCCGCCCCGCCTGAGCGGCGGGACGGGACACAGATCAGCCGTTCGAGCGGCCGGTCTCCTCCTGCAGGCGCTCGATCTGCTCCGACGCCTCCGCCTTCGTCAGGGCGGCGGTGATCTCCTCACCCGCTTCGCGGGCGAGGGTGTCGAGGTAGCTGCGCTGCGGCGCGGTCATCGGCTCGTTGCCGGTGACCCAGTCGGAGGGATCTTTCTCGGCGGAGTTCTCTCCCTCGCGCGCGGCTCCGAGGGTCTCTTCTTCATGGTCACGAGGGGCATCGGTCATGGTGTCACGGTAGGCGTCCCTCCTGACGGGGACGCCGGGATTGACACGCGGCACCGGGGAGTGGGGCATCCTGGGACGATGCCCGAGGCCACCCGCTCCGCCGACCTGGACGTCGAGACGATCCGACGGGGGAATGCCCGGACACGGGTGACGATCGTGTCCTCCGGCGCCGTATCCGGCCGCGCTTTCGTGCTGATCGCGGGGATCGGGGTGGCCGCGAGCTACTTCGAGTTCCTCGCGCCACTGCTGGCGGAGGACGGCGACGTCTACGCCCTCGATCTCCCCGGGTTCGCCGGGATGCCGGCATCCGGGGAGGAGCCGACCGCCGCGTTCTTCGCCGACCAGGTCGAAGGGGTCATCGCGCACTACGGCCTGGAGGATCCGGTCCTCATCGGTCATTCGATGGGGACGCAAGTGGTCACCGAGGTGCTCGCCCGCCGCGACGACCTCTCGCACGCGGTCCTGGTGAGCCCCGTCGTCGACGAGACCGAGTCCTCGGTCCTCGCCCAGGCGATCCGGTTCGCGCAGTCCACGGCGCGCGAGTCCGTGCACGTCGCCGTGATGGCCGTCTCAGCCTACGTGCTGTGCGGGTTCCTCTACTTCCTCGAGGTCCTCCCCCACATGCTCCGGTACCGCATCTCGGACCGCATCGGCGCGGCCCACGCGCGGCTGCTGCTGATCCGCGGGGAGTTCGACCGCCCATCGCCCCGGCGCCTGCACTCGCGACTGGTCGCTCGCGCGCGCACCGCGCGTCGGTGGGAGATCGAGGGCGCGGCGCATTCGATCATCAACGGTCACGCCGTCGGCGTCGCTCGGCTCGTCCGGCGCCACCTCGACGACGATCTGGCTCCGCGCGGGAGGATGCCCGCCGCCGAGGCGAAGGTCCCGCCGGCGCGGCACGCCGACCTGCGGATGATACTGGATGCCACCGCGACCCGCCTCGCGGAATGGTGGAGCGCGGTGCGCGGCGATCAGCGTGGAGTGGAGCGGGCCAAGTCGCGGCACGCCCGTCTGCTGTGGCGCGCCTACGTATCGCGGCGCTGAGGAGGCGCCTGCGTCACTCCGCTGCCGTCACCGCGTCCAGCGCACGGTTGAGCGCCGCCGCCGTCGTGAGCCGGGCGGCCGCCGGCACCGCCGCCAGGAACCCGCCCACGAACGTGTCGCCGAGCCCGATGGTCGTCGGGCGCGCGACGTCCACGATGTACGCGGGGACGCCGGAGGCCGGCATCCGCTGCGCGACGGCGGCGACGACCGCTGCTCCCCCCGCGTGGCGGGGCAGCCGGGCGGTCTCGTCGAGGTCGTCGGCACGGCAGTCGTCGCCGAGGCGGTAGCGCGTCGCGGCGGTCCGCGTCGCACTCTCCAGCGCCGCGCGGTGCCGGCCTGCCTCCGGGCCCACCGCGACGGCCCAGAACTTCGTGTGCACGACGAGCGCCGGGGCGGGGATGAGCGCGTGCACGTCGGCGAGCGCCGCGGCGACGTCGTCGGGCGAGAGCAGGTCGACGGGCCGCCCGAGGTACTCTTGGAGCTCATCCTCGTTCATGCCGTAGACGTCGATGCGGTCCATCAGTCGCGTCCGCACGAGACCGGCGAACGACCGCTCGTAGAAGCCGGCGTCTTCGTAGTAGACCAACGCCGAATCCGGCAGACGCCGCATCGCCGCACGCACGTCGTGCAGCCGACGGTCGAGCAGGGCGGCATCCTGCATCGTGTTGAACCCCGACACCAGGAACGCCGCCGCCTCGGCGAGGGCGTCACCGAGACCGGGGGCGATCGCCATCTCCCGGTTGGGCGCGTCGTTGGCGAAGATGAGGCGATTGGATGCCGGGGCGACGACCTCCCCGTCGACCAGGCGCACCGACGCGCCCTCGGGATACTGCACGATCAGGTGCGGATCGAGGGTGTCGCGCGTGGCCGAGGAGACCACCCGCATCGAGGCGGGAAGAAGCCGACGCACGTTGTCGTCGATGCTCACCAGGTGCTGCACGGTGGGCACGCCGATCCGGTCCAGCGCGATGCCGGCACGCACGCCCGTGCCTCCGAGGGTGATCTCGACGTCGAAGTGCGCCGCGAAGCGCTCCACGATCTCGGAGGAGAGGACGAAGCGCTCGCCTCCCCCGCCGGTGGCGAGGAAGGCGAGCACCGTCACGACGAGGGCGCGCTCGTCGATGATCGGCGTCGTGGTGACCAGGTCGTCCCGACGGATGCCGTAGTCCTCCGCGAGGGCGGAGAGCACGTCGGCATCCCACCGGATCTCGTAATCGACGGTGCCGCCGAGACCGAGGACGAGGTCGTGTGCCATGACGCCGATCATCTCCGTTCAGTACAGGTCGGCCTTGCCGGCGGCGCCGAAGAGGTCGATCTTCTCGGCCGCGGTGATCTTCATCGCGGCGATGGGCTCCGGCTGGATAGCGTTGGGCTCGCGCAGGCGACGGTCGGTGCCGAGCACCTCGCGCATGCGGTCGTGGTACGCCACCTTGATGTCGCTGGAGATGTTGATCTTGTTCACGCCCAGCTCGACCGCCCGGCGCAGTTCGGCGTCGGGGTTGCTCGAGCCGCCGTGCAGGACGAGCGGGATGCCGACGGCGGCCTTGATCTGCTCGAGCAGATCGTGGCGCAGCTCGGGGTTCTTGTCGGACGGGTACAGGCCGTGCGAGGTGCCGATGGCGATCGCGAGGCTGTCCACTCCGGTCTGCTCGACGAAGCGCACGGCGTCGTCGACGTTCGTGTAGATGATCTCCGCGGCACCCGACTCGCCGTAGCTGTCGTTGGCGCCGATGGTGCCGAGCTCGCCCTCGACCTGGATGCCGGCCGCGTGCGCGGCTTCGACGACCTTGCGGGTGATCGCGACGTTCTGCTCGAACGGCTCGAGCGACGCGTCGATCATCACCGAGGTGAAGCCGGAGTGGATCGCCGTGATCATCTGCTCGTACGAACCACCGTGATCCCAGTGGATCGCGACGGGGACGCTCGAGCGGTGCGCGCGGGCGTGCATCGCCGCGATGAGGTCGGTGGTGATGTGCGAGACCTCGTCGGGGTGGATGGCGATGATGACCGGAGCGGACTTCTCTTCGCTGATGTCCATGATCCCGGTGAACATCGCCCAGTCGCTGATGTTGAAGGCGGGGATGGCGAAGCTGTGGGTGTTGGCCACGTCGAGGATGGACTTGCCGGTGTAAAGCACGGATTTCTCCTTGTTGGGGTGGGTCGGCGGTGGTCAGCTCTTCACCGAACCGGCCGTGAGGCCGCTGATGAAGAAGCGCTGGAAGAAGAGGAAGAGGATCAGCACGGGGATCGAGCCGAGGATGCTCATCGCCATGATCTGGTTCCACTCGTAGGAGTGCTGGCCCATGAGCAGCTGGATGCCGATCGGCACGGTGCGCATGTCGATGGTCCGGGTGAGGGTCAGCGCGAAGAGGAACTCGTTCCACGCGATCATGAAGGTGTAGATGCCCACCGACACGATCCCGGGGATCGAGATCGGCACGAGGACGCGCCACAGAGCGGTGAAGGAGCCGGCCCCGTCGACGCGGACGGCCTCGTCGAGCTCCTTCGGGAGGGTGTTGAAGTACCCCGTCATCATGATGATCGCGTAAGGCAGCGTGAACACCATGTAGGTGAGGATCAGGCCCGGGTAGGTGTTGTAGAGCTTGAGCGCCACCATGAGCCCGAAGTACGGGATGAGCAGCGTGATCGGCGGCACGGCCTGGACGCTGACGATGATCACGTTCACGATCCGCTTGCCACGGAACTCGAACCGGCTGAACGCGTAGGCGGCCTGGATCGCGACGAGGAGCGTCAGAATCGTCACGGCGCCGGCGACGACGTAGCTGTTGATGAAGAAGCGCACGGTCTCGGGCGTGGTGAAGATCTTCACGTACGCGTCGAACGAGAAGGTGTCCGTGATCAGGCGCGGCGGCAGCTCGAAGATCTGCGTGTTCGACTTGAACGAGCTCGAGAGCATCCACAGCACGGGACCGGCGGCGAAGACGGCCCCCAGCAGGAGCCCGACGATCACCCCGGTGCGGGCGACGCGGGTGCGGGTCGCGGAGGTCATGGCCATGTCAGTCCCTCGCCTTCTGGTGGCGGACGTAGAGCACCGCGATGATCATCGACATCGCCAGGACCAGCACCGCGGAGGTGGAGGCCATCGAGAAGTCGTAGGTCGCGAACGCGAGCTTGTAGGTGAACGTGCTGAGCATCTCGGTGACGTCGATGGGACCGCCGCCGGTGGTCAGCCAGATGAGGGCGAACTGCTGCGACGTCCAGATGAGGTCGAGCAGCAGGAGGCTGACGATGATGGGCCGCAGTTGCGGGATGGTGACGTTCCAGAAGCGCTGGACGGGGCTCGCACCGTCGACGGTCGCGGCTTCGTAGAGGTCGCTCGGGATCCCTTGGAGGCCGGCGAGCAGACTCACCATGAAGAAGGGGTAGCCAGCCCAGATGTTGATGAAGGTGACGGTGCCCAGCGCGAGCTGCGGCGAAGCGAGCCACTCGATGTTCGTGTTGAGCAGGAAGTTCACGATGCCGTTGGGGGCCAGGAGCATCCGCCACAGCACCGCGATGACGGCGACGGTGAACAGCCACGGCAGCACGTACAGGCCCCGGAAGATCGCACGGGGCACGGCGCCGATGAGGCGGCTGTTCAGCAGCATCGCGAAGGACAGTCCGAGCACGAGGTGCGCGGCGACGCTCGTGAGGGTGAAGAAGAGCGTGTTCCCGGTGGCCTTCCAGAACCCGGGATCGGTCAGCACGGAGATGTAGTTGTCGACACCGACGAGCTGGGGGTTCTTGTTCGTGATGACGTTGTCCTGGAACGAGTAGCCGACGACCATGACGATCGGGACGATCATCAGGACGAACAGCAGGATCAGCGTCGGGGCCAGGAAGGTGTACGCCTCCGAGGCGTTCCGCAGCTGGCGGGTGCGGCGGGACGCGGGGCGTCCGGTGACGATGAGTTCGGTGTCGGGGGGTGTGAGGGTGCGCATGGTCATGGTGTGCGGCTTTCGGTGAGCGGGATGCCGCATCGCGAACGGCGGCGATGCGGCATCCCGTGTCAGCGTCGGATCAGAACTCCGACGTCCATTCGTCCTGGGCCTTCTTCAGCGCGTCGCTCATCGACTGCTGACCGTCCAGCGCGGACTGGAACTGCTGGCCGAACTGGCGCATGAGTTCCTCGGCCACGGGCAGGCCCGTGAACTCGTTGGCCGGGTAGCCGGCCTTGTAGATCTCGAAGGCGGTCTTGAACAGGGCGTCGTCCTCGACGAAGGTCGGCACGGCCTCGGTGTTGCCCGGGAAGGCCTTGGCCATCGTGGACAGCTCGGCGTTGACGTCCTTGCCCATCAGGAACTGCACGAGCTTGAAGGCGGCATCCTTGTGCTCGGAGTTCTCGGCGACACCGATTCCCCACGAGGCGTAAGGGATGCCGCGTTCACCGGTGAAGCCGTCCTTGGCGGGGATCGCCGAGATCGAGAAGGTCAGGTTGGGGTTGGACTCTCGGATCAGGTTGATGTGCGCGAGCGAGTCGATCATCATGCCGACGCGGCCGTTGGTGAACTCCTCGACCTTGTCCTGCTCCTTCATCGTGAAGGATCCGGGTGCGATGACCCCGTCGTTCCAGAGCTGCTGGATGTAGGCGGTCGCCGACGTGACGTCGGCGTTGGTCAGGTCGGGCTTGCCGTCCTTGAGCATCGACCCGCCGGAGGCCCACACCCACGACATGACGTCGTTCTGCACGCCGTTGGGCGCTTCGAGGGACAGCGGCAGCACCCAGCCGGACACGTCGTCGCCGAGGGCCTTGATCTTCTTGGCGGCGTCGGCGAACTCCGTGCGCGTGGACGGGGGTGCACTGACGCCCGCCTGCGACAGCAGCGCGTCGTTCGTGAACATCGGGTACACGAAGTTGATGACCGGGATCATGTACGTGCTGCCGTCGACCTGGATCTGGCTGGCGAGCTGACTGTCGTCGTAGCCCGCGTCGCTCATCAGCTTCGACATGTCGGCGATGACGCCCTGCTTGGCGAAGTCGCTGACCCAGGCGCCGTCCAGGCCCACGACGTCGGGCATGGTGCCCGACGCGGCGCCGGCGAAGAGCTGCTCCTTGGTAGAGGCGTAGGGGCCGCTGACCAGGTCGACCTTGATGCCCGGGTTCTCCTGCTCGAACTGGTCCATGAGCGCACGGAACTGGCCGTCGGGCAGTTCCGGCTCCCACCACTGAGCGAACTCGAGAGTGACGTCTCCGCCGCCGGAGGGAGCGGCCGAGTTCGACGAGCACCCCGCCATCGCCAGGAGGGTCGTGGCCGCCGCGGCGGCACTGACGAGCTTGATGGCGTTCCGACGCCCGCGCCCGCTGTTGTCCATCGTTTCTCCTCATTGAGATCTGCTGTATTTCGCGCTGTTCTGCGCGTTCTTGCATCTTTCAGCATGAGTATGCGCGGGTCTGCGGCACGCGTCAAGACTCCGATGCACATTCGTGATCATTACGGCACGCAGTGGCATCCAAAACTGCATAAAGCGGCCTATCCGTGCCGTTTCATGCTGAAATCGCCGAAAATACCTCGTGCCGCGTGCGGCTCTGTGCTAGAGATGACGGCATGGAGGGCACCACGAACACGACCAAGAGACGGCTTCCGGCGGGGAGGAAGGCCGAACTGGCCGCCTATGTCGCTCAATCCGGACAGGTGACCGTCGTCGACCTGGCTTCGCATTTCGGCGTCTCGATCGACACCGTACGCCGGGATCTGGACCAGCTCGATCGCGAGGGAATCGTCGTGCGCACCCACGGCGGCGCGGTCAGTGCGATGTCGGTCCCGGGGCGCGACCGCGGCCTGGACGTCCGTCTGCAGATGCAGATCGCCGAGAAGGAGAAGATCGCCACGATCGCCGCCGACCTCGTCGAGGACGGCTCCGTGGTGGTGCTGAACGCCGGTACCACCACGCTGGCCGTCGCGCGAGCCCTCCGCAATCACCGCAATCTCACGATCGCGACCAACAACCTCCGCATACCGGCGGAGATCTCGCCGCAGGTCTTCCGCGACCTGTTCATCTTCGGCGGCGCCGTGCGCACGATCACTCAAGCCACGACCGGCCCGGTGACGTTGGCGACCAACTCGCACAGCCCCGACGTCGAGATCCGGTGCGACTACGCCCTCATCGCCGTCGGAGCAGTGGATGCCTCGGGCTTCTCGACCAGCAACCTCGGCGACGCCACGATGATGAGCGAGATGATCCAGCGCGCCGATCGCACCGCGATCCTCGCGGACTCCACCAAACTCGACCGTCGCCTGTTGGCCCAGGTCGCAACGCTCGAGATGGCGGACTACCTCATCACCGACGCGCCGCCCTCCCCCGACCTCGCGGAGGCCTTGGCGGAGGCGGGCGTGACGGTGCTCACGCCCTGAGACGGGCGTCGCGCGCGAAGCGCCGTCCGGGGCGCGGCGGCATCCGGTCTCCAGGACAGGGGATGCGCCCGGAACTGGCCGATTCCCGACGAGCCGGCCTGTTTCGGGCGCATCCCCTGTTCTCGGCGCTCGATCACATGGTCAGCAGGACCTTGGTGGCGCGGCGCTCGTCCATGGCCCGGTAGCCCTCGGCGGCGTCCTCGAGCGGCAGCGTCAGGTCGAACACCGCGCCGGGGTCGATCTTCCGGTCCCAGATGAGCTGGATCAGCTCGGGGAGGAAGCGCCGCACCGGCGCGGGGCCGCCGTGGAGGTGCACGGCCGAGCGGAACAGCTCCTGCCCCTCGAGGGTCACGTCGTGCGAGACGCCGACGAAGCCGATGTGCCCGCCGGCGCGCGTCGAGCGGACCGCCTGCTCCATCGACTGCTGCGTGCCGACGGCCTCGATCACCGAGTGCGCGCCGAGTCCGTCGGTGAGCTCCTTGACCTTCGCGATGCCCTCGTCACCGCGCTCCTCGACGATGTCGGTCGCCCCGAAGCGGCGGGCCAACTCTTGGCGGTCGGCGTGGCGCGACATCGCGATGATGCGCTCGGCACCGAGCTGCTGCGCGGCCAGGATGCCGAGCAGGCCCACCGCGCCGTCCCCGACCACCGCGACCGTCTTACCGGGGCCGACCTCGGCCGCCACGGCGGCGAACCACCCGGTGCCCAGCACGTCCGAGGCGGCGAGGAGCGAGGGGATGAGGTCGTCGTCGGGCTGGCCCGGGGTCGCGACGAGCGTGCCGTCGGCGAGCGGGATCCGAGCGAACTCGGCCTGCGTCCCCACGCGCCCCATGGGCACGACGTGCACGCAGCGCGACTGGTATCCGGCCTGGCAGATCTCGCACGTGTTGTCGGATGCCATGAACGAGCCGACGACGAAGTCGCCGACCTTCACGTTCTTCACCGCGTCGCCGATCTCGGTGACGACCCCGACGTACTCGTGGCCCATGGGGGTGGCATCCACCGAGTCGGCCCCGCGATAGGGCCACAGATCGGAGCCGCAGATGCACGACGCTGCGAGACGGATGATGGCATCCGTCGGTTCCTGGATGGTCGGGTCGTCCCGGTCTTCGACGCGTACGTCTCCGGCGGCGTGCATGATGACTCCACGCATGGGGGCTCCTCTCGGGCGGAAGGTCTCGACCTCCGGTCTACTCCTCCCGCCCGAGCCGGAGCCCGGGCTTGCGCGCGGCGGGGATCGCGCTAGAAGCCGGTCGACAGCACCCGGTCGAGCATGTCGGCGAAGTAGTCCGCGGATTCTCGCGAGACGCACAGCGGCGGCTTGATCTTCAGCACGTTCTGGTGGTCGCCGGTGGGCTGCATGATGACGCCGAGCTCGAGCAGCCGGTCGCAGATCGCGGCGGTCTCCGCGGTCGCCGGCTCGAGGGTGTCCCGGTCGCGCACGAACTCGAGCCCGAGGTACAGACCCGAGCCGTGCACGGTGCCGACGAGCGGATGCCGCTCCCCCAGCGCCTCGAGGCGAGCCTTGAGGTGTGCACCGACGACGCGCGCGTTCTCTTGCAGGCCCTCGTCCTCGATGATGTCGAGGATCGTCGAACCCACGACGGAGGAGAGCGGCGATCCCCCCGTCGACGAGAAGAAGTACCCCTGCGTGCGGTAGCGATCCGCGATCTCGCGGCGGGTGACGACGGCCCCGAGCGGGAAGCCGCCACCGATGGACTTGGCCACCGCGACGATGTCCGGCACGACGTCCTGCTGATGGAAGCCCCAGAACCACGAACCCAGGCGGCCGAAGCCCACCTGCACCTCGTCGGCGATCGCGAGGCCGCCGAGCTCGCGCACGGCCGCGTAGACCTCGCGCAAGTACCCGTCCGGGAGCGCCACGCCCCCGGCGTTGCCGTAGAAGGTCTCGCTGAGGAACGCGGCGGGCGCCCGCCCCGCGGCGGCGAGCGCGCGCAGCCGCGCGACGGCCTCGGGGGCATAGGCCGCGGCATCCGCTCCCCGGTGGCGACCGCGGTACGAATTCGCGGCGTCGACGGTGTGGACCCAGTCGGGGCGGGTCTCGAGGGCGTGCGGATTGTCGGCGATCGAGGTCGAGACCGCATCGCTGGCGTAGGTCCAGCCGTGGTACGCCTCGGCCATGGCGACGACGTCCTGACGTCCGGTGGCGGCCATCGCGAGGCGGATCGCGAGGTCGACGGCCTCGGAGCCGGAGTTGACGAAGAACACCGTGTCGAGCTCGTCGGGGAGGGTCGCCGCGAGCCGCTCGCCGTACTCGGTGATCGCGGCGTAGTGGAATCGCGAGTTGGTGTTCAGCAACCGTGTCTGCCGCGACACCGCGGCGGCGATCCGGGGGTGCGCGTGCCCGACCGAGGCGACGTTGTTGACCATGTCGAGGTAGACGCGCCCGTCCACGCCGATCAGGTACTCGCGCCAGCCCCGCTCGATGCGCGGCGGCCGCGAGTAGTAGTGCTCCTGCACCTCGGCGACGACCGCCTCACGGCGCTCCAGCAGGTCGTCGTCGTCGACGGAGGGGGCCGCGATCCCGAGCGCCGGTGCGGCGTCGCCGAGCAGCGCGCGCCACCCGGGCACGTCGCTCGGGCGTACCGCGTCGGGCACGTCGACGACACCCGGCGCAGTCAGCGTCACGCGCGTGCGCGTGCGCGCCGGGATCTCGGCCGAAGCCACCGAGATCCGCAGGATGCCGTGGCCTCCGGGCAGCACGATCTCACCGTCACGCCCGTCGGCGTCCGCAGGCAGGACGAGCGCGGTCTTCTCGGCGAACCACACCGAGGCGGCGGTCGGAACGGTCGCCGGCTCCTCGGGAGTGCGCGCGGGGGCGCCGAGCAGCACCGGCACGAGCGCGGGGAGCACCACGGCATCCGCCCCCTCATCGAGCAGGCGCAAAGCGGCGCGCTCGAGCGCGTCGTCGTCGAGCCACGCGCCCTCGTCGGACAGGGGCGACAGGGTCGTGGCATCCAGGGTCACCGGCCGGACGGTCGGAGGCAGGAGGGAATCTCCCGTCCAGACCGGCGCTGCGGCGGCCCCGCGTCCGAGAGCGTGACGGATCCGCGCCGTCGCGACCTCGATCGGCACCGCGATCGCGCGGCGCAGGATCTCGAACTCGCGGTCGAGGGCGCCGCTGGCATAGTCGTTCGCGTCGTCGAGGCGCACCTGCTGACGACCGCTCACGACGAGGACGACACCGCGCAGCACGACGAGGGGCCACAGGGCCGTGATCTCGTCGTCCGAGAGCGGGCGCCGTCGGTCGAACGCGGCGATGGCCGGAAGAGTCGACGCGTACGTGGCACCGTCGTGGTGCAGCACCGACGACACGGTCACCGCGATCTCGCCCACCGCCCACGAGTCGATGACGTCGCCGAAGTCGATGACGGCGTCGGGCAGAGTCTCCACGCCGTCCGGGCGCAGCACATTGTCGTCGGTGACGTCGAAATGCCCCATCTGGCGCGGCAGCCGATCAGCCACCGGAGCCAGAGCCGCCACGGCGGCGGCCGTGGCCCGCGCGGCGACGTCACGCACCTCCGGGTCGGGCTCGGTCGCGGCGATCTCGGCGATGACCCGCTCGGCGTGACGCAGATCCCACTGCAGGACGCGCCCCGATGCCGGGTGGGTGTGGTCGGCCAGCGCGACGCTGACGGCGGCGGCGAGCTCACCGAGCCGCTCGACCACGCGCGGCGAGAGGTAGTCCGAGCCCGTGAGCGTCGATCCCGACACGAACGAGATCACCCGGGCATGCAGCCGCCCCTGTGTTGTGTCCCACCACCCCGTCATCGGTCCGTTTGGGCCCGCCACGATCTCGGGGATGCGCAGCCCCGTCTCGGCCCGCGCGACGGCGGCCGCGGCGGCATCCTGCATCTCGATCTCGGTCTCGCTGAAGACGGGGTTGCTGATCTTCAGCACGCCCAGGGGTCCACCGCCGGAGGCCGAGCGGACGAGGAAGTTCTGATCCTGCTGACTACCCAGGCCGTGGAGGTCGACCTCGACGCCGTAGACCTCGTGCATCAGCGCACGGGCCTCGTCGAGGGGCAGCGTGGGAGTCGGCAATTCGCCGCACGAGAAGTAGTCGAACGGGGTGTCGGTCATGGGGGCTCCATCGGGCGCGGAACGGGGCGGCACTGCCCCGGGCTTCGGGTGACCCAGAAAACACTAGGGCGACGCGAGGGGCATCGGCCATGCCGACGTCGAGCGAGCTCCGCCGAGGCGGGCGAAGGGGGCCGCGGTCGGCGGCGGCAGCGCGGGTGAATCACCAGCGGCAGGCCCCCGGGCCGCAGCGCTCATGTCCCACTGCGTGAGCGCGGCGACGGGAATCCACCCGGGCGCCCCGCCCGGCCCGCGACCGTGGTCGGGCCGTCGAGAGCGATAGACCGAGATGCCACCGATCGCTCCGCACCCGACAGGAGTCCCCGTGTCCACTCGTTCCTCGAAGCCGACGCGACGCCGTCTCGCTCTTCCCGTCCTTCTCGCCGGGAGCGTCGCCTCCCTCATCCTCGGCCTGGGGCTGTCACCGACGGTGGCCGCCTTCACGGCCCAGATCCGCAACACGGTCGACACCGCGGCGACCGGCACGCTGATCATGCAGGAGACCAACGCCGACGGCTCGGTCATCTGCAACAGCACCGACGGCGGCTCGGTCTCGACCAACGCCGCGACCTGCGCCACGATCAACAAGTACGGCGGCAACCTCACGATGGTCCCCGGTCAGACGGTCTCGACCGACATCAAGATCAAGAACACCGGAACCGCCGCGGCCAAGGCATTCAGCCTCACCCCCGGCACCTGCACGCAGTCGAACAACGGCACCCCCAACGGCACCGCGACCAACCTGTGCGCCACGATGACCCTCGTGGTCACGTCGGGCAGCACGACCGTCTACTCCGGGCCGCTGTCGGGATTCACGGCCAAGGTCGACATCCTCGCCAAGACGGGCGCGTCCTCCGTCGCCGCCGGTGCCACCGTCCCGTTCACCTTTGCGGTGACGCTGCCGTCCTCCGCGGGCAACACGTTCGCCGGTCTCCAGGTCTCGCAGCCGCTGACCTGGGACTTCAGCACCGACGCGTAGTCCCGGTCCGTGCGTTCCGACACCGCGGCGACCGTTCGTCCGGCACGGGGAAGACACGCGATCGCCGCGGCGATCGCCGTCGGCCTCCTCGCCGCCGTGGTCGCCGCGGTGTTCGCCGTCACCGGCCTGCGACTGTTCGTGATCCAGACCCCGAGCATGGGGCAGACGGCACCGGTGGGCACGCTCGTCGTGACCGCACCCGCCGAGCAGTACGCGACGGGCGAGATCATCACGTTCTCGATGGGCGGTCCCGCCATCACGCACCGCATCGTCGCCGCCGACGACGCCGGGTTCACCACGCAGGGTGATCTCAACGGCGCGCCCGACGGGTGGACGGTGTCCGGCGACCAGGTCATCGGGCGCGTGATCTCGCTCGTCCCGGGGCTCGGCTTCCTCCTCGCTGCGACACCGTGGCTCCTGCTCGGCGTGGTCCTCACCGAAGCGGTCACGTGGGTGCGGCGGGCCGGAGTCCAGTGGATCTGGAGCGTGCGACTGACCGGGTGGGCCACGACGGTCACGCTCGTCGCGCTCTGGCTTCGACCCTGGTTCAACGTCCAACTCCTGGACTTCCGTGGCAACGACGAGGGCACGGGCGCCCTCTTGCACGTCGTCAACACCGGCCTCCTGCCCGTGCTCGCCGGCGCCACGAGGCTGGTCAGCGGACAGGACGCCGTGGTGGAGACCACCGAGAGACTGGCGACCGGGGCCTTCTCGCTCACGCCGACACCCGACCCCGACCCGCTGATCCGTCTGCTCCTGATCGCGCTGTGTCTGCTGCCTCTCGCCGTCGCCTTGTCCGTGCGCGACCGCGACCCCGTGGCGCTGGCGTCCGGACGGCGCGTCCGACCCGATCGCCGAGCCGGTCGCGTCGTGGTGCCTGTCGTGATCCTGACCGTGGTCGCGGTGGTGCTGCTGACGAGCATCTCCGCGTCGACCGCCGCCTTCGCCTCCCGGGTGACCAACAGCAAGGACACCGCGGGGACGAACCCGTTCTTCACCTGCCGATCGGCCGAACTCGGCCTCGGGACCTCGGCGACGACCGGGGCCTACGCCCTGTCGGCGACCAACCCGTCGGCGCGTACCGAGAACGACCTGTCCGGACAGGCGGCGCGTCGCGCCACCTACGCCGTGACCCCGGTCACGACGTCATCGGTGGGGTGCGTGCGCGACAGCCCCGTGGCATCCGTGACCTTCAACGGCGCATCCCAATGCCTGTACCTCCCGGGCTCCTTCTCGTCGCCGAACACGTTCGCCCTGGAGGCGTGGTTCCGTACATCGTCGACGTCCAACGGCAAGATCGTCGGCTTCGGCAGCGCCTCGCAGTCGGCTGCCGACGGCCAGTACGACCGGCACGTGTACATCGACAGCAACGGTCGGGTGGTGTTCGGTGTCTACCCGGGCCGGGTCGTCACCGTGTCCACGCCGCCCGGGACCTCGTACGCCGACGGCGTCTGGCACCACGTCGTGGCTTCGCTCTCCTCCGCCGGTATGACGTTGTTCGTCGACGGGCAGCTCCGCGCGACCAACACGGGCGTGACGACGGGCGAGGGATACACCGGCTTCTGGAAGGTCGGCTGCGGCAGCCTCTCCGCATGGGCCAACGGCACGTCCGACGGGACCATCGACTACTCGGGGCCGTCGTATTTCACCGGTCAGATCCAGTACGCCGCCGTCTACAAGCGGGCGCTCAGCGCCGACGAGGTGCGCTGGCACTACGCGGGCGGGCGCTGAGGCTCACATCCGCGCGTAGCGCGCGCGAGCGAAGCAGAACACGCCGTAGACGATGAGCCCGGCCCCGACGAGCCACAGCACGACCTGGCCGAACGGCAGCGCCGCGAGCGAGCGCAGGGCTCCGTCGAGGCCGCTCGCGGCACCGGGGTCGTGGGTGAGCGCCGCGACGACGAACAGGATGCCGGCCACGCCCACCGCGATGCCCTTGGCGATGTACCCGACCGTGCCGAAGACGCGGATGCCGCGTCCCGCGGTCCCACCCGGTGTGGCGAGGTTCTTCTCGAACGCCCGCGTGATGCCGCGGACGACGAAGGCGACACCGACGGCGGCGACCACGAGCCCCACGACCACGAGCAGGGCGACGCCGGCCGGCGCGGCGAGCAGCCGCGCGCTCAGGCTCTGCGACGACTCCGCGGAATCCGACTGGCCGCCCAGGGCGACGGTCGCCGCCGTACCCGCGATGGCGCCGTAGGCGATCGCGGTACCGACGAACTTCGCGCGATGCGCCCAGCGCTTCTTGGCATCCGGATCCCGTTCGACCACGGCCTCGGTGATCTGCCACACGGCGAGCGCGACGAGTCCCACGACGATGACCCACAGCAGCAGAACGCCCCCGGGGGCGGCGCTGACCTGCTCGAGCGCGCCGCTCTGGTCGGCGTTCTCGCCCCCGCCACCGGTCGCGATCGAGATCGCGATCACGCCGATGAGGAGGTGGAGAAGGCCGAGGACCACGTAGCCGATGCGCGCGGCGATCTCGAAAGCGCGGGAATCCTGCGCACGATCCGCGGCAGACGAGGGAGATGTCATCCGGGAACGTTAGCGTTCAGGCGCCCGCGACCGCAGCGGGTTGCGCGCGGCGCTCGCGAGCCACTTCGACCACCGCCCACACCAGCGTCGCCACGACGACTCCCTCGAGCGCGCCGGCGACGACGTCGGAAAGCCAGTGCGCGTGCAGGTACGTGCGGCTCCACATCATCAGCACAACCCACGCCGCGCCCGCGGCCCACACCCACCGTCGGCGGAGGATCAGTCCCAGGGTCACCGCGATCGTCGTCGCCACGGCGGTGTGCCCCGAGGGGAACGAGGTCGCGACCGTCTCGGCGAGGGAATCGGCCGGCCGCGCCCGCGCGATCACCGCCGCCAGCGGGGCGCCGATCGCGACGACGAGCGCGATGGATGCCGCGACGTTCAGCGCGTCCCACGGACGGCGCCGGACGAGGAAAAGCACTGACGTCGCCACACCGATCACGATCATGCCGATCGTGCCGCCCACGATCGCCGGCACCCACGCGACGATCACCCCGACCGGGGAGGCGATCGCCGACATGGCGTCGTCCCACCA
>NZ_CAKKMM010000035.1:0-19997 GCF_918698205.1 Microbacterium sp. Bi128
CTGCAGATCCGTGAATCGCAGCCGCCCGTCGTGGAGCGTCGCCATGATCAGCAGGGCCCACTTGTCCGCGATCCGGTCCAGCAGAGAACGGATCGCCCTGCCCTGGTCACCGCGGATCACGCAGAGCGCTTCGTAGCGCGACATGTCGCCTCCACCGGCCGGGTTACACGCGTGTGCCTTTTGTAGGCCCTGCGATTCTGACCCACGATGAGCATGCTGACAACTCGTCACCATGGACGCGGGGATGCCACGGATTCCCCGTCGCCGTACCCGTGCTGCCGGAGGGAATTCCAGATGATCGTCGCCTATTGGATCGTCGCCGGGCTGCTGGCCCTGTTCTACGTCTACTCGGGTGGGGTCAAGATCGTCCGATCGCGAGACGCACTCCGCCCGATGATGGCGTGGGTCGACGACATGCCGCTCGCCCGGGTACGGCTGATCGGCGTCCTCGAGGTCCTGGGGGCGATCGGGCTGGTCCTGCCGCCGCTGACCGGCATCGCGCCGTGGCTCGCACTCGCGGCCGCGATCGGACTCGTCCTGGTTCAGATCGGCGGCATCGTCCTGCACGTGAGCCGCGGCGAAGCCCGGGTGCTCGGGCTGAACGTGGCGCTCCTCGCCGCCGCCGGGGTGACGACCTGGCTCGCCACCGTCTGGCTCTGAGGGCACCGTCGAGTTCGCGACCCTCACGGTGATGCTGACGGTCGACGATCACCGTCCCGACTACGAGGACTTCCCGCTCACGCGAAGCCCGACTTGAGGGCGTCGAGGTGAGCGCGGGTCGCTCGGGCAGCGGCATCCGGCATCCGGTCGCCGATCGCTTCCACGACCGCCGCGTGCGCGTCCTGATCGGCGTGCGCATCGGCCACGGGGCGGATACGGAGCATGTCGACCATCGCGCGCCGCACGCGTGGCACGAACCCGTCGAACAGTTCGGTGAGCACCTCGTTGTGCGCGGCGACGACGATCGTGCGGTGAAACGCCATGTCGGCATCCACGTGCTCTTCCACGCTCTGCCCGGCCACGGTGCGCGCCTCCAGCGCACGCCGGATCGCGCGGAGATCCGACGGTGTGCGACGTGTCGCGGCGAGGGCCGCGGCTTCGACCTCGATCGCCGTGCGCGCCTCGATGACCGTGACGATGTCGGCGCGACGCAACACCTGCTCCCAGTCCTCGGGGGCGTCCAGTGCCGTCACGTACACACCCGATCCCTGGCGGGAGTCGAGGATGCCACGGCCGGCGAGCTGGCGGATCGCCTCGCGCACCGTGGACCGACCGACGCCGAGCTGCGGCGCCAGGGTCGTCTCACCGGGCAGCCGCGCGCCGAGCGCCCACTCCCCCGATCGGATCCGCGCAAGGAGCACGTCGGCCGCTTGATCGGCCAGCGGCACACGTTTGAGCTGAGTCATCGCCATCTCCTCTACTTGTCTGAGGACTTGTGTTACAGTCTACCCGTGCTCACCGTCACCTCCCTTCTTCTTCGCCGCCACGGCGGGGCGTAGCCGGACCGGCTCCCTGTCGTGGAGCCGAACGCTGCGCCGGTCTCCATCTCGAAGACCCGAAGAGGAACCACCGACATGACCACGACCACCCCCGCCTGGAACCGGCAGCGCCCCTCCGGAATGCCCTCGCACCGGTACGCGGACGTCTACTCCCGCGTCGAAGTGCCCCTGGGCACCGAGCGGATCTGGCCGACCCGCCGGCTCACGCAGGCCCCGCTGTGGGTTCCCGTCGATCTCCGCGACGGCAACCAGGCCCTCGCGGAGCCCATGGACCCCGCCCGCAAACGCCGCTTCTTCGAGTTGATGGTGCGGATGGGGTACACCGAGATCGAGGTCGGTTACCCCTCGGCATCCCAGACCGACTACGACTTCGTCCGACTCATCGCCGACACCGACATCGCACCCGACGACGTCACGATCGTCGTGTTCACGCCCGCGCGTCGAGACCTGATCGAACGCACGGTGGAGTCGATCCGCGGCATCCGCAACGACGTCGTCATCCACCTGTACACCGCGACCGCCCCGACCTGGCGCGACACCGTGCTCGGCAAGAACCGTGACGAGCTGCGCGAGCTGATCCTCGCCGGGGGCAGAGACGTGTGGGAGCTCGCCGGGCACCTGCCGAACGTGCGGTTCGAGTTCAGCCCCGAGGTGTTCACCCTCACCGAGCCCGACTACGTCCTCGAGATCTGCGACGCGATGACGGAGCTCTGGGATGCCAGGCCCGAACGTCCCGTCATCCTGAACCTCCCCGCCACCGTCGAGATCGCCACGCCGAACGTGTACGCCGACCAGATCGAGTACATGCACACCCACCTCGCCCGTCGCGACGGTGTCATCCTGTCCGTGCACCCCCACAACGACCGCGGCACGGGCATCGCCTGCGCCGAGCTCGCCGTCCTCGCCGGCGCCCAGCGCGTCGAGGGCTGCCTCTTCGGCAACGGCGAGCGCACGGGCAACGTCGACATCGCCACCCTCGCCCTGAACCTGCACGCCCAGGGCGTCGACCCGATGATCGACTTCTCCGACATCGACGAGATCCGCCGCACCGTCGAGTACTGCAACCGCATCGACGTGCACCCCCGTCACCCCTACGTCGGCGACCTCGTGCACACGGCGTTCAGCGGCACGCATCAGGACGCCATCAAGAAGGGCTTCGCTGAGCACCGCGCCCGCGCCGCAGCCGAGGGGCGCGACGAGAGCGAGATCGCCTGGCGGGTCCCCTACCTGCCCATCGATCCCGCCGACATCGGCCGCAGCTACGACGCCGTCATCCGCGTGAACTCGCAGTCCGGCAAGGGCGGCATCGCCTACCTGCTCGAGACCGCGTTCGGCCTCGAGCTGCCCCGGCGCCTCCAGATCGATTTCTCGCGTCACGTGCAACGGCACACGGATACGACCGGCGACGAGGTCGCTGCCGACGACATCTGGAGCATCTTCACCTCCGCGTACCTGCCCGAGGACGCCGACGGTCCCGTGCGCCTGATCGCGCTGAATATCGACGAGGTCGAGGCCACAACCGACGTCACCGTCCGCGTCGACGACGTCGAGCACCGCTCCACGCACGACGACGCCGGCCCGATCGACGCCCTCGTTCAGGCCCTCGGGAGCCACGGCATCCCCGTCGAGATCCTCTCGCTCCACCAGAACTCGATGCGCTCCGGGGCGGATGCCGAGGCCCTCACCATCCTCGAATACCGCGCCCCGGACGGCCCCGCGTGGGCCGCCGGACGCAACCGCTCCGCCCTCACCGCCACCCTCGATGCCGTCCTCCGCGCCGCGAACGCCGTGGCCGCGGCGCGCGAGGTGTCCGCCCGGTGACGACCGTCGCGTACCCCCGGCCGGCGGTGGATCGCCGACGACGATGTGGACGCGGGGGAAGTCCGCGCGGGGATCGCCTCGCTGACGCTCGCCACCGTGACTGACCCCGGCTAGAACTGCCTTATGGAGTTCTCGGAGATCATCGAAGGCATCGGCAAGTCCCTGGATGCCGTGGGCGTCGCCGCGATCGTGATCGGGGTCGTCGCCGCCGTCGTGCTCGCCGCGCAACGGACCTTCCGACGCGAACCCGATGTCTACAGTCGCTTCCGTCGGTTCCTGGGGCGCTCCATCCTCCTCGGCCTGGAGCTGCTGGTCGCCGCGGACATCATCCGCACCGTCGCCGTCACCCCGACGCTCGCGAGCGTCGGGGTGCTGGCGGCGATCGTCCTCATCCGGACGTTCCTCAGCTGGTCGCTGGAACTCGAGATCACCGGCCGCTGGCCCTGGCAGAAGACCGCCGCAGCCGATCCGGTCCGCGGCACCCCGGAGTAGCGGCATCCGCTCTCCCTCGCGACGCGGTCGCGCACCCGCGACGGGGTGAAGTGGGGGCGGTTGGCTCTCGCGTTTGACTCTCACACTGTGTCAGGGTCGAACGTGGTTTCCGTCATGTACACCATTGGAGAATTCGCCGCCCTCGGGCGCGTGAGCGTGCGGATGCTGCGTCATTACGACGCGATCGGCCTGCTCGTGCCCGCGGCCGTCGACGACCGCACCGGGTACCGCCGCTACGCGACCGACCAGCTGCCGCAGCTGCTGCGGATCGTCGAGCTGCGCGACCTCGGTGTCGGGCTCGAGCGCATCGCCGAGATCACTCGCGCTCCAGAGCCGGATGCCGCTTTGCGCGCGGTCTTGGTCGCGCACCGCGCCGAGCTCGAGCGGTCGGTCGCGACAGACCGAGCGCGCATCGCACGCATCGAGCGGCGACTCCACATCCTGGAGGGAACCACCATGCCGGACATCACCTACAAGCCCGTCGCCCCCGTCACCGTCTACGCCGCGCGCGTGGACGCGCCGGGACTCGGCCCCGAGAACGTCGGTCCCGTGATCGGACCGCTCATCTACGGGCTGGACACCGCACTGAAAGCCGCGGGGCGACCGCTGATCGAGCCGGGGATCTTCTGGTACGACGCCGAGTCCGACGACCGCTTCTCGGTGCACGTGTCGTACACCGCCGAGGCCGACCCGGTCGAGGGCGCCGGGTACGACGTCGTCGAGCTGCCCGCGATGGAGACCGCCGCCACCCTGCTGCACCGGGGCGACATGAGCGGCATGGGGCAATCGTGGACGACGCTCATGGAGCATCTCACCGCCGACGGCTACCGCGTCGTCGGAGCGTGCCGCGAGGTCTACCTGCACGCCGACGGCCACGAACCCGGTCCGGACTGGGTCACGGAGCTGCAGGCACCGGTCGAGAAGGTCTGATTACCGCCGCCACGACCCCGGTCGGGCTCGACCGGGGTCGTGCGCCGTGGGGCCTTGTCCGACCGGCGGGGTCTTCGCGGCGTGTGCGTTCGCGCGCCGCGATATCCGGCGTATCCGTTTGCCCCCACCCCGGGGCCCGCCTCTACCGTGGACAGATCGACCCGGGAGGATGCGCGTGACCGAAGAGATCGAGCAGAACTGGCAGAGCTGGGGCGGATTCGCGATCGTGGCCGGCGTGGCCGTGGGGGTCGTGATCGCGATCATGATCGTCGTGGGCGTGGCGCTCACACTCATCGGCCGCCGGAAGAGGTGGGCAGGCCAACTCCGCGAACGAGTGAGCTGGCCGTTCCGGATCACCCTGCTGCTCCTCGCCCTCACGGTTTCGATCTCCGCTCTCCCCGTGAGCGCAGGTCTGCGCGGCGGCCTGGAGCATCTCTTCGGCATCCTGGTCATCATCGCGGGGGCCTGGCTTCTCGGTCACCTGTTCCTCTTCTTCGTCGACAGCGGGAGCCAGCGCTACCGGCTCGTCGAGAGCGACACCTTCTCAGCGCGGAAGATCCGCACCCAGCTGCAGATCGTGCGCCGCCTGGTGATCGTGGTGATCGTCGTCGTCGCGGCCGGCGGCATTCTCATGACCTTCGATGCCGTGCGCGCCGTCGGCGCGAGTGTGCTCGCCTCCGCCGGCATCGCGTCGATCGTCGCAGGCCTGGCCGCACAGTCGGTGCTGAGCAACCTGTTCGCGGGCGTGCAACTCGCCTTCAGCGAGGCGATCCGCGTCGGCGACGTCGTCGTGGTCGAAGGCGAGTACGGCCGCATCCAAGAGATCACACTCAGCTACGTCGTGCTGGAACTCTGGGATCAGCGAACCCTCGTGCTGCCGTGCACGTACTTCACCACCAACCCGTTCGAGAACTGGACCAAGCTCGGCCGAGCGCTCCTCGGCACCGTCTACTTCGACCTGGACTGGCGCGTCCCCGTCGACCAGATGCGTCTCGAGCTCGAACGGATCCTCACCGAAACGGAGCTGTGGGATCGCGCCGCGCAGGGCGTGCAGGTGACGGATGCCGTCGGTGGCATGCTGCAGGTGCGCATCCTCGTCAGCGCCGACGACTCCGGCCGACTGTGGGATCTGCGGTGCCTCGTGCGCGAGAAGCTCGCCGAGTGGGTGCGCACCGCTCACCCGGAGGCACTCCCCCTCCGACGCGTGCAGATCGACGAGAAGCCGATGGATGCCACGGTCGTGCGGGAGCAGGGGCCTTCGGCGCCGGAGTCTGTCGCGACCGCTGGCTGAGGGCTGAGGCGTTCGGAGGCCGGGAACGGTGAAGCGCTCCTCGCGATGGCTCCATGGTTTCCCCGTTACTCGCGTGAGAGTGCGGACTTGGGCGACAGCGCTTCATGTGCCGCCACGGCGTGTGGTTCCGCCTGGGAACCCGCACACTATGCCCGGATACGGACCGGCCTCCGCCCCCTCGGATAACGTGACACTGTGATGGAGTACCGCGTTCAGTTCGCGAACTACTGGTCGGAGAAAAACGGGGACGAGGTCACCGAGGAGACGATGTCGCTCGAGGACGCGCGTCGATGGATTTCACGCCACCCTCAGACTGAGTACGTCATTCTTCAGCGCGAGGCTGACCTGCCGGGGGCCATCTGGTCGCTCGTGTCGCGCGAGAACGAGCGCTGATCGTCCTCACGACCACTGTCGCGCACGCTGGAGCCTGCCAGTCGTTTTTCTTCGACGGGCCGCAATCGGGAAAGGACGACCTGTCGCCCGATCGATCCACGGGGCGGGTGCGATACTCGCTTCCGCGCCTCAGCCTCGCTCGGGCGTGATCGCCAGCCGTGTCCCCCACGGGTCGGAGAACCGCAGGACGCGACCGTCGTCCGCCGCGGCGATGCCGTTGCCGCGCAGACGCTCCCCGAACGCCTCCACGTCGTCGCGCATGGGCACGAGGATGCGCACGTCGCCGAGCCCGAGGGTCGCGGCGCGCGGCCCCGCACCGGCGCTGTGCCAGGTGTTCATTCCGAGGTGGTGGTGGTATCCGCCCGCGGAGAGGAACAGGGCCGAGCCCAGGTCCGCGGTCACGTCGAATCCGAGGATGCCCTGGTAGAAGCGGCGAGCGGTGGGGATATCACCGACCTGGAGGTGGACGTGCCCGATGGCGGCCGTGGCATCCGTGTCGTTCTCCACGATCTCGGGGTCGTACCAGCGCTGGAGGAACTGGTTCGGGTCGAGGGCCTCCGACGCCATCTGCACCGTGCCGTCGGGGTGGATCGTCCACTGGTCGCGGGGCCGGTCGCGGTAAAGCTCGAGGCCGTTGCCCTCGGGGTCGCGGAAGTAGAACGCCTCACTGACGAGATGGTCGGCGGATCCCTCGTACAGCCGCCCGGCGTGCTGGGCCATGGATGCCAGCGCGGCGGCGAGCCGAGCCTGATCCTGGAACACGATCGCGGTGTGGTAAAGCCCGGCACCGCGGCTGTCGCGACCGGGGAGATCCTTGTCCTGGCGGAGCACGATCGACGCGACGCCTCCCCGCCCGAGCGTCGCGGTGGGGCCGGCCTGGTCGAGGACGTCGAGAGTCACCGCGCGTCGGTAGAACTCGGTCATGGCATCGAGGTCGCTCACGAGCAGCTCGACGGTGTCCATGCGAGTGCCGTCCGGCGCGGACCCCGCGGTGGGTACGGCGGGTGCCGTCCATGCGGGCGCTGCCGCGTCCCTTCCCGGTACGTGATCCACGATGAGCTCCTTCTGTCTCGTGCGACGCGACAACCGAACCATTAGTTGTCGCTACAACCAACCTAGGATGGTCGGGTGGTATTCCAGGCACCCCGCATGAACACGCAAGAGTCGGCCGCGTGGGTCGGATTGGTCACGGTGAGCCAGCTCCTCCCGGCCGCACTCGACGCGCAATTGCAACGCGACTCGCGAATGACGCACTTCGAGTTCGCCGTGCTGACCGCGCTGCGGTTCGCCCCCGAGAGCACCCTTCGGATGACCGCGCTCGCCGAGGCGACGGCATCCACCCTGCCCCGTCTCTCGCACGTCTGCTCACGGTTGGAGAAGCGCGGCCTCGTCGACCGCTTCCCCTGCGCGGAAGACCGGCGCGCGACCAACGTCCGACTCACCGGCGAAGGCCGCCGAGCCCTCATCCACGCCACCCCCGGTCACATCGAAACCGCTCGCCGCCTCGTCGTCGACGCGCTCAGCCCGGCGCAGCTCGACGCGCTCGCCGAGATCACCGCGATCATCCGCGGACGGCTCGGCCACTCCCCCGATGACGATCAGACGCCGCCGGGGAACGTCTCCTCGGGGTAGGACCCGCCAATGCGTCGAACCGCGGCGCAGCGCTTTCGCTCCTCAGTCCAGCACCAGCTCGATGTTCTCGTGGTCGGCGAACACCCGTCGCACCAGATCGAAGTACGTCTCGCCGACGCCGGCGTCGAGCGCGTCGATCGCGCGCTGCGCCGGCGCCGGCGCGTACACATCGGGGCGGGCGAGCTTGGCGCGGTAGTACTCGCGGGTCGTCTCGACGCCGAGTGCTGCACGTGACTGGGCGTGATCGGCCCACACCACCCGGACGGGTTCGGCACCCTCGAGCACCCCGAACCCGCCGTACAGCACGTCGTCGAGCGCATCCAGACTCTCGCCGAGCGTCCACTCCTCATCGGGCATGAACACGCGGTTGAGCTCGCGGTACAGAGAAGGGATGCCGTGCACACGTGCCCCTTCGATGCGGAGCGACCGCTTCCCGGCGTTCAGAACAGCTGCCGGAAGTTCGTCGCGGCGAGATCGATGAGTTCGTCACCTCTCCCCGAGAGCACCGTCCGGATCGCGTACAGCGTGAATCCCTTGGCCTGCTCGAGCGTCACCGACGGGGGCATCGACAGTTCCTGGCGCGCGGTCTTCACCGAGACGAGAGCGGGTCCGTCGTGGGCCAGGGCCGCCCCCAGGGCCGCCTCGAGGTCGTCGGACTCGTCGACCCGGAAGCCCTTCAGCCCGATCGCCTCGGCGACGGCGGCGAAGTCGGGGTTCTTCAGGTCGGTGCCGAAGGTGACGAAGCCCGCGGCTTTCATCTCGAGCTCGACGAAGTTCAGCGACGAATTGTCGAACACCACGACCTTCACCGGCAGCTTGTTCTGCACGATCGTGATGAGCTCGCCGAGCAGCATCGCCAGCCCTCCGTCGCCGGCCAGCGCGACGACCTGCCGGTCGGGGAACGCCTCCTGCGCGCCGATCGCGTGCGAGACGGCATTGGCCATCGTGCCGTGCGAGAACGACCCGATCAGTCGGCGCTCCCGGGTCATCGTGAGATAGCGCGCGGCCCAGACGACCGGCGACCCGACGTCGGGGATGAAGACGGCATCGTCGGCGGCGAGCCGGTCGAGCGTCCGCGCCACGAACTGCGGGTGGAGCGGCTTGCCGCGCCCCGCGGGAACCGCGAAATCGTCGAGCTTCGCGCGCGTCTTGCGGTAGTGCTCGCGCGCCTCGTCGGCGTGCCGCGTCCGCTTCCCCTCCGTCAGCAGCGGCAGCAGGGCCTGAACCGTGTCACGGACCGTGCCGACCAGACCGATGTCGACCGGATGCCGTCGTCCGAGCTGCGCGCCCCGGATGTCGACCTGGATGTGGGTGGCGTGCTGCGGATAGAACTGCGGGTACGGGAAGTCGGTGCCGAGCATAAGCACCACGTCGGCGTCTTCCATGGCGCGGTAGCCCGACGAGAAACCGAGCAGTCCCGTCATCCCCACGTCGTAGGGGTTCTCCCACTCGATGTGCTCCTTGCCGCGCAGCGCGTGCACGATGGGCGCCTGGAGGCGCGCCGCCAGCTCGACGACCTCGTCGTGCGCGCCGGCCACGCCCGCCCCCGCGAGGATCGTGACCTTCTCGGCGGCGTTGAGGACGTCGGCCGTGCGTCGCAGCTCGTCATCGGAGGGAAGGATGCGAGGGGTCGCGCGCTCGATCGCGACGACGCGCTCGTTCTTCGCCTTCGCCAGGAGCACATCACCCGGGATGACCAGCACGGCGACGCCCCGCTTCTCGATCGCCTCGCGCATCGCGATCTCCAGCAGTCGCGGCATCTGCACCGGATCGGCGACGTATTCGACGTAGACCGAGCACTCGCGGAAGAGCTCCTGTGGATGCGTCTCCTGGAAGTAGTTCGTGCCGATCTCGCCCGTCGGGATGTGCGCCGCGATGGCCAGCACCGGCACACGCGAGCGATTGGCGTCGTAGAGACCGTTGATGAGGTGGAGGTTGCCCGGGCCGCAGCTGCCCGCGCAGACCGCCAGCTCGCCCGTCAGCTCCGCCTCGGCCGCCGCGGCGAAAGCCGCCCCCTCCTCGTGCCGCACGTGCGCCCACTGGATCACGCCGTCTCGGCGGATGGCATCCGTGAAGCCGTTCAGCGAATCTCCGGGGAGACCGTAAACGCGAGCGACGTTCTGACGGCGAAGAAGGGCGACGATGTTCTCGGCGACGGTGGTCACGGGTGTTCCTTTCGGCGAGGGTGCGGAGGCGTTCGGTCGTGTCGGTGATGCCTCCCGTGACTCACGCTACGCCTGCCCCTGTCGCCGCGGGTTGGCCCTCGGGGGCCATGGTCGGTCGATCACGCGCCGGAGGACGCACCGACACGGGGTTCCGTCGGAGATGCGGAATCGAGGTGTGGGCCCGCCGACGGGACTCCTGTTCGCTTCCGCGAGCGGCAGGATGCTCTCCTCTCCCGACGCGAAGGAGCGACGAAGGCACTCGCCAAGGAGAGGCGGTCGCGACGTGGCGGACCAGCATCCGTGCCGAGTACCCAGACGTGAGCGCAAGGCTTGCCGACCGTCCTTTCGCGGCAACGACGAAGGGCCCGCCATCAGGCGGACCCTTCGTCATTCTTGTCGGGATGACAGGATTTGAACCTGCGACCCCTTGACCCCCAGTCAAGTGCGCTACCAAGCTGCGCCACATCCCGTCGCCCGCGAGCGGGCAACTCGATTATCTTACCCGCTCCGCGGGCGTCCCGCGAACCACCGGGACCCCGGGCGTGTGCCCCGCCGTCCGAGGGGTTCGCTCGCGGCTCGTGCGCCGCGACGCGTCCGGTCGCGCACCATGGCGCGACCGCCCCGCAACCGCTGCGGCATCCCTTGTCCGTGTCCGACCCCCTCGCTACGGTCGCGGCATGAGCATCGAGATCCTCCCCGCGACCGATGACCGCTTCGATGACGCCGAGCTCGCGCTTGACAGCGGCGACGGGCCCGAATGCCAGTGCCAGTGGTGGCTGCTGCCGAACGGGCCGTGGCAAGAGGCATCCGTCGCCGACCGCACCGAGATGTTCCGCGCCGAGCTCGCCGGCGACCGCCCGCCCGGCCTCATCGCCTACGTCAACGGCGAGCCCGCCGGCTGGGTGCGCGTCGGCCCGCGCACCGCCCAAGCCCGACTTGCGCGCACGCGCGCCGTCACCGGTTCCACCGCGGAACCTCTCGACGACGACAGCGTCTGGGCAGTCACGTGCTTCGTCGTCCGCAAACAGCATCGGGGTAGCGGTCTCATGCGCGACCTTCTGGAAGCCGCTGTCACGGCCGCCCGCAACGGCGGCGCTCGCGTGGTCGAGGGGTATCCGCGCGATCCCGCCGCCGCGAAGATCCCGGTGAACGACCTCTACCGCGGCACGGTGTCCGTCTTCGAAGACGCGGGCTTCACCGTCGTCGCTCGCCCGAAGCCCGACCGCGCCCTCGTGTCCCTCACGCTTCGCGACTGATCCCCCGACCTACGATGGAGGTTCCCCCGAAGGAGCCTCGATGACGGATGCCACGACCACCGCGCGCGTCGACGCGTGGCTGTGGGCGGTGCGCGTCTACAAGACCCGGTCGGCCGCGACGACGGCGTGCCGTGCGGGGCACGTGCGGGTCAACGGCGAGCGGGCGAAGGCGGCTCAGCCGGTGCGCCCGGGCGACGAGTTGCGCGTACGCATCCAGGGCTTCGACCGCATCCTCGTGGTGAAGAAGACGATCGCGAAGCGCGTCGGCGCCGCCCTTGTCGCCGAGTCGGTCGACGACCGGACTCCCCCGCCGCCCCCGCGCGAGAGCATGGCGTTCGTGCCCGTCCGCGACCGCGGCGCGGGACGCCCCACCAAGCGCGACCGCCGCGACATCGAGAAGCTCCGCGGCCGCGACCTCGGCTGACGACGCTCCCCGGCCGGTCCGGGCCCGCCGCGCACATCGTCCGCGATACGCGCAAACTCAGCGCACACGCCGCCGCCGCAACTGAGGTTGCGCACATCACTGAGCCAGTGCCCCACGCCAGCCACCGCCACCGCCCGGGCCCGCCGCGCACATCCTCAGCGATGCGCACAAGCTCAGCCCACTCCTCGACACCGCAACTGAGGTTCTGCACATCACTGAGCCAGCGCTCCACGCCGGCCAGCGGCGCCACCGCCACCGCAGCGTCGAACCCAGGCCTCAGCCCAGCTGATCCCGCAGCCACCGCACGCCGCGCACCGACGCCCCGAGCTCCTCGACCCGCGCCGCGAGCCCGCGGTCGCTCGTCACGACGATCACCGGGTTTCGCGAACCCACGAGCGCGCGAGCGACCTCGACGATCTCGTCATCGCCCGATCCCGGGGCGCGGTAAACGGCGACCTGCTCGGCATCCACGTCCGCGGAACGCGCCTCGCCCTCGAGCACCGCCGCGACGAACGGGAACCAGCGCGTGGCCGCGAGGCCGAGGTGCTCGGCATCCATTCCGTCGACGGCCAGCCGCGAGAGCTGTCCGACCAGGCGTTCGGCCGCGCCGGCGCGGTCTTTCCACCATCCGTCGGGCGTCGAGCCCATCACGTTCGCGATGTCGACGATCACGGCGGGGCGCGCCGACAGCGCGTCGCGCAGCGCCGGCCACGCCGAGGCGAATCCCGGATGCAACGGACGGGATGCCACGTCGTCGATCGGCACCCACTCCAGCGCCACGCTCTCGGGGTCGCTGATCACCGGCTCGAACGGGGTCGTCACATCGGCGACGAGCGTCGAATAGCTCCAGATGCCGAGGTCGAGCACGCTCTCGAAGCGGGGCTGCACGGCATCCACCGGGACACCCGCCTCTTCCGCTGATTCGCGCAGGGCCCCGTCGCGGGCGGATTCGCCCTCGTGCCGGGCGCCGCCGGGCAGGGCCCAGGTGTCGCCGAAGTGGCTCCACGAGACCCGGTGCTGCAGCAGCACGCCGCGCTGCGCGTCGAGCGCCAGCAGACCCGCGGCGCCGAATCGGCCCCAATACTTCTCGCCCGTGGGCGCGACGACCCACGCGTCACCGGGATCGCGGGGCCCGTGCGGACGCCGCGGTTCGCCCGGGGCAGGAGGCTGGATCGTCATCTCCCCCAGCCTGGCACAGGCGCACGACACCCGGCGCGCTCGGCGTCACATGCCGCTCTTCAGACACGAGACTGCATCCAGCTGACAAGCCCACTGCAGGCTGCAACGGAGTTGTCAGCCAGATGAAGTTTCGGCATCCGGAACGCCACCGGAAACCGCGCGAGCGCAACCGGGAACACGAACGCCCCCCCGAACCGGGGCGGGTCGGGGCGCGTCGAGGAAGGTGTCAGGCGTCGAAGCGGGCACCCTGCGGGTTCTGCTCCAGAAGCATGAAGACGAACAGGATGATCCCGCCGACGAACGGGACGAAGGCGATGAAAATCCAGAAGCCGCTGCGGTTGGTGTCGTGGAGGCGACGAACGGTGAGGGCGAGGTGCGGGACGATCGTCGCCAGCGACCACAGACCGTAGATCACGTAGAACACCAGTCCGAGACCGGAAGGACCCACCGTGCGGCCCATCTCATCAACGGTCGGCCCGCCGGTGGCGAGGGCCAGGACGACGAGCACTATGCCCACGAGGAACATCACCAGTGCCCACCACCAGTACTCGCTGCGGCTGGCGCGGCCGGTGAAGGTGGCGTACTTCTTGAAGAAGCGCTGCACGGCGGCACCGATCGGCGCTCCGTAGTAAGGCAGATTCAGCGCCGGAACGGCCTGCGGATTGGTCATGGTGATCCCCCGTGACGGCATCGAAGGGATGCCACTCCGGCGGCCCGGAATGGTCCGCCGGAGTGGACTCTATCGACTCTCAGGTGTCTTTCAGGAACAGTGACACGCCGAGCCGCGACTCTCGAGAGTGCAACTGGCTGACATCTCCACTGCACGCCGCGCGCAAGATGTCAGCCGGATGAAGTCTCGAGGCGCTGACCGCCGGGCCGCCGACCTGCCGAGCCCCGGGCCCCGCCTCAAACGACAACGCCCCGGCCGAAACCGGGGCGTTCGCACAGCACTCAGCGCTGGCGCTTCTCGCGGATACGCATGTTCAGCACGATCGGCGTGCCCTCGAAGCCGTAGATCTCGCGCAGCCGCCGCTGGATGAACCGGCGGTAGCCCGGGTCGAGGAACCCGGTCGTGAACAGCACGAATGTCGGCGGGCGCGTCGACGCCTGCGTGCCGAACAGGATGCGGGGCTGCTTGCCGCCGCGCAGGGGGTGCGGGTGCTCGGCGACGAGCTCGGCGAGGAACGCGTTGAACTTGCCGGTCGGGATGCGCTGGTCCCACGACTCCAGGGCCGTCTCGAGCGCCGGGACGAGCTTGTCGAGGTGACGACCGGTGCGGGCCGAGATGTTCACGCGCGGCGCCCACGTCACGTGCGCGAGGTCCTGCTCGATCTCGCGCTCGAGGTAGCGACGACGGTCGGCGTTCTCCATGTCGTCATCGTTCAGACGATCCCACTTGTTGAACGCCAGCACGAGCGCGCGCCCCGACTCGAGCACGAGATCGATGATGTTGAGGTCCTGCACGCTGATCGACTGCGACACGTCGAGCACGACGACGGCGACCTCGGACTTCTCCAGGGCGGTCGAGGTGCGCAGTGACGCGTAGAAGTCGGCGCCCTGCTGCAGGTGCACGCGACGACGGATGCCGGCGGTGTCCACGAGCGTCCAGAGCTTGCCGCCGAGTTCGACGACCTCGTCGACGGGGTCACGGGTGGTGCCCGCGAGCTCGTTGACGACGACGCGCTCCTCGCCGGCCGCCTTGTTCAGCAGCGACGACTTGCCGACGTTGGGGCGACCGAGGATCGCGACGCGGCGCGGGCCGCCGATCTCGTACTTCGCCACCGCCGAGATCTGCGGCAGCACCTTCATGAGCTCGTCGAGCAGGTCGGCCACGCCGCGGCCGTGGATGGCCGAGACCGGGTGCGGCTCGCCCAGTCCGAGGTTCCACAGCGCGGCGGCCTCGGGCTCCTGGCGGGCGTCGTCGACCTTGTTCGCGACGAGGAACACCGGCTTCTTGGTCTTGCGCAGCAACCGCACGACGTGCTCGTCGGTCGCGGTCGCGCCGACCGTGGCATCCACCACGAACAGCACGATGTCGGCGAGGTCGATCGCGACCTCGGCCTGCGCGGCGACCGAGCGGTCGATGCCGCGCGCGTCGGGCTCCCAGCCGCCGGTGTCGACGAGCGAGAAGCGGCGGTCGAGCCACTCGGCCTTGTAGGTCACGCGGTCGCGGGTGACACCGGGGGTGTCCTCGACGACGGCCTCGCGACGCCCGAGGATGCGGTTCACCAGCGCCGACTTCCCCACGTTCGGGCGGCCGACGATCGCGACCACCGGCAGCGCCGGCAGGAACTCGATGCCGTCCTCGCCCGACGCGAGCCCCGCGAGGAGCTGCGCATCTTCTTCGTCGAGGTCGAAGTCCTCGAGGCCGGCGCGGAGCGCTTGCGCGCGCTGTTCGGCCAGGACCTCGTCGAGCTCGGCCATCTTCTCGGCGAGCTGGTCGGGCCCGCCTTCGTACTCGTCTTCAACGCCCATCGCGGGCTCCCATCGTGGAGTCGACGACGTTCAGGACGGCGTCGACGGTCTGTTCGAAATCGAGGTGGGTCGAATCGACCACCTGCACGCCGGGGGCGGCGGTGAGGAAGTCGACGACCGTGGAATCGGCAGCGTCGCGCTGGTGCAGCGCAGCGGCCACCTTGGCGGCATCGTGGTCGGTGAGTTCGGCGCTGCGCCGGGCGGCACGCACCTCGGGGGCGGCGGTCAGCAGGATGCGCACCGGCGCATCGGGGTACACGACCGTGGTGATGTCGCGGCCCTCGACCACGACACCTCGCAGACCCGAGGATGCCACGAGCCGACGGAACAGGTCGTTGACCGCTTGCCGCACGGCGGGGACGCGGGCCACGCCGCTCACGGCATCCGTCACCCGGGGCTCGCGGATCGCGGCGGTGACATCGGTGCCGCCGACGCGGACCCAGCGATCGGCCGGGTCGAGCGAGATGGCGTAGTCGAAGTCGCCGAAGACCTCCAGCACCGCGGTGGCGTCGGAGGTGTCGGCCCCGTGCGCGAGCGCGTGCCACGCGAGGGCGCGGTACGCGGCGCCGGTGTCGAGGAAGCCGAAACGGAGGCGCTCGGCGGCAGCCTTGGACACGCTGGACTTGCCGCTGCCGGCGGGTCCGTCGATGGCCACGACGGTCACGGGCGCGTCGACCGACGGCTTGGTGAGGGGCTCAGTCATGGGTGGTGCTCGCAATCCGCCATCCCCGCTGCTGGAGCCCGTCGACGGCTCGGCGGACGGCGTCGGGGACGACGCTGATCTCGGCCAGACCGAAGGGAGCCCCCGGCGAGTGCTCGAGACGCAGGTCTTCGACGTTGACGTCGAGGTCGCCCAGTTCGCCGAAGAGGCGCCCGAGCTGACCGGCGGTGTCGTCGACCATGACGACGAAGGAGTCGAAGCGGCGATTCTGGCCGTGCTTGCCAGGCAGACGTTCGACGCCCTCGTTGCCGCGGCGGATCGTGTCGGCCACGGTGCGACGGGCACCGGGGGCGTCGGGTTCGCGGAGCGCCTCGGCGACGTCGGTGAGGTCGGCGGCGAGCTGGTCGAGGACCTCGACCACGGGCGCCGAGTTCGCGCCGAGGATCTGCACCCACAGCTCGGGAGCGGATGCCGCGATGCGCGTGGTGTCGCGCACGCCCTGTCCCGCGAGCCGGAGCGAGCCGTCGGGAGCCGTGACGAAGCGACCGGCGAGGAGGCTCGCGACCAGCTGCGGCACGTGCGACATGAGCGCGACGGACTCGTCGTGCTCCTCGGGGGTCATCTCGATCAGCGTCGCACCGAGGTCGAGGGCGAGGCCCTCGACGAGCGACAGGTCGCGCGCGGAGGTCTCGCCGTCGCGGCAGACGACCCACGGGCGTCCGACGAAGATGTCGGCGCGGGCCGAGATCGCTCCCCCGCGCTCACGGCCGGCCATCGGGTGCGAGCCGATGTAGTGCGTGAGGTCGACCCCGCGCGAGCGCAAGGTGCGCAGCGGGTCCAGCTTGACGCTCGCGACATCGGTGACGACCGCGCCGGGGAAGGCCGCGAGTTCCCGCTGCACGACGTCGGCGACGACGTCCGGGGGCACGGCGACGACGATGAGCGAGGGACGGTCGTCCGCCCGCTCGGCGCGGCCGGCGCCGTAGTCGATCGCCAGACGCAACTGCGACGGGGAGGTGTCGGCGAGCACGACGTCGACACCGCGCGCGGTCAGCGCGTGACCGATGCTCGCGCCCAGCAGACCCGATCCGACCACGCGGACGGTGCCGCTCGTGCGGGTCGCCAAGGGCGCGTCCGCGCGCGCGGGCGTTCCGTTCGCTTCGATCATCGGGTCTCCTGCTGCCCTGGCGGTGACACTCGCACCGCGCGGCGCCCGACGGTCACTCGGCCGGAGCGGCCGGAGTGTCGCCGTCTCGACGAGACAGCGTGAGCAGTGCGCCACGTTCTACTGTAGTCAACTCCCGCGCCTTCCCCACCGGGAGAGTTCCCAGGTGGAGCGGGCCGAACTGCCGCCGCACCAGTTCGACGACAGGGTGGCCCACCTCGGCCATCATGCGCCGGACGATCCGGTTACGCCCGGAGTGCAGCGTCAGCTCCACCAGACTCGCCCCCTGCGAGGCATCCAGCAGGCGGGCCTTGTCGGCCGCGATCGGCCCGTCCTCGAGTTCGATGCCCTTGGTCAGCCGCGAGATCGTCTGCGGAGTCACGAGCCCCTCGACCTTCGCGATGTACACCTTGGTGACGCCGAACGAGGGGTGGGCGAGCACGTGCGCGAGGTCGCCGTCGTTGGTGAGCACGAGGAGCCCGCTCGTGTCGGCATCCAGGCGTCCGACGTTGAACAGGCGCTCTTCCCACTCCCCGGTGAAGCGGCGCAGGTCGGGACGCCCGCGATCGTCGCTCATCGAGCTGACGACGCCCGTCGGCTTGTTGAGGATGACGTAGCGCTTGGACGCGTCCAACTGCACGGCCACTCCGTCGACGTCGACCAGGTCGTTCTCGGGGTCGATGCGCGAGCCGAGCTCGGTCACCACGACACCGTTCACCCGCACGCGTCCCTCGACGATCATCTGCTCCGATACCCGACGCGAGGCCACTCCCGCATTGGCGAGCACCTTCTGCAGCCGTACGCCCTCGGCATCCATCTCGCTCATCTGAGCACCTCTCCGTCGAATCCGTCCGCGCCGTCGTCGAGCAACGGCGAAATGTGGGGCAACTCGTCGAGCGAGTTGATGCCCAGGTTGATCAGCAGCTGATCCGTCGTGCCGTAGTGGATCGCGCCCGTATCGGGGTCGGTGAACACCTCGGTGATCAGGCCCCGAGCCAGCAGCGTCCGCACCACCGAATCCACGTTCACGGCCCGAATGGATGCCACCTGCCCCCGCGTCACGGGCTGCTTGTACGCGATGACGGCCAGGGTCTCCAGCGCCGCCTGCGACAGGCGCGAGGGCGCTTGCGTGTTCACGAACTCGCCCACGACGTCGTCGTACTCCTCGCGGACGTAGAGCCGCCATCCGCCACCGACCTCGCGCAGCTCGAAGCCGCGGCGAGGACCGCCGGTCTCGCCGTCGTAGTCGGCGACGAGACCCTCGATCGCCTGGCGCACGGCCGGCACGGGCGCGCCGACGGCGGCGGCGAGCGACACGAGACTCTGCGGCTCGTCGAGGATCAGCAGGATCGCCTCGAGACGACGTGCCACGGATGCCGCGTCGTTGGGGCGCGGCGCGGCCGCCGCCTCAGTGGCGGAGACGGCGCCGCCCAAGGCGGTCGGGTCATCGGTCATAATCGGCTCCCAGGGCGGCGAGGTTCTCTTCCGACCACCTCTCGGCGGTCCAGCGCAGGGTCAACTCCCCCAGCGGCTCGAGCTGCTCGAACGACAGCGCGGCATGGCGGTACAGCTCGAGGATCGCGAGGAACCGCGCCACGACGACCCCGGTCTGGGTCACCCCGGCGACCAGGTCACGGAAGTTCAGCGTGCCGGCGCCGCGCAGCAGCGTGACCACGATCGCGGCCTGCTCGCGAATGCTGATCAGCGGCGCGTGCAGGTGGTCGAGGCCCACGGTCGGCGGCTGCTTCGGTGCGAGGCCGACCACGGCGAGCGCCGCGAAGTCCGCGGCGCTGAGGGTCCACACCAGTTCCGGGACGGCGCTGCGGTACTTCTCGTCCAGGCGGACGTTCCGCGTGTGACGCCGGTCCTCGCGCTGCAGACAGCGCGCGAACCAGGCCGACACCTCTTTGAACGCCCGGTATTGCAGCAGGCGCGCGAACAGCAGGTCGCGCGCTTCGAGGAGCGCCACCGATTCGGCATCCACGAGCTCGCCCTGCGGCAGGAGTCCGGCGATCTTCATGTCGAGCAGGGTCGCGGCGACGACGAGGAACTCGGATGCCTCGTCGAGATCGCCGTCCGGGCCCAGGGCGCGCAGGTAGGCGATGAACTCGTCCGTGACGCGGCTGAGCGCGACCTCGGTGATGTCGAGCTCGTGCGCCGAGATGAGGTTCAGCAGCAGATCGAAGGGACCGTCGAAGACGGGCAGCGAGACGCGGAAGCCCGCGGCCTCGGCATCCCCGCTCTCGAGCGGGCTGGCAGCGGTGCCGCCGTCAGGCGACAGCGCCACGGGCGACCAGTTCCCGCGCCAACCGCATGTAGGCCTGCGCGGCGGCGTGCTCGGGCGCGAACTCGGTGATGGGCATGCCCGAGACCGAGGCATCCGGGAACTTCACCGTGCGCCCGATGACGGTCTCGAGGACGTCGTCGCCGAACGCCTCGACGACGCGCTCGAGGACCTCGCGCGAGTGCAGCGTGCGCGGGTCGTACATCGTGGCGAGGACGCCGTCCAGCTCGATCGCGGGGTTGAGGCGGTCGCGCACCTTGTCGATCGTCTCGATGAGCAGCGCGACACCGCGCAGGGCGAAGAACTCGCACTCGAGCGGGATCAGCACAC